>JAADHD010000200.1 GCA_013152075.1 Verrucomicrobiota bacterium
AACGGTTCCAGGCTATTCAGTTTCGTGATGTGCTTGAACAGTCCCTTTTGCCAGCGCTGGTTCGTGCCGGACTTCCCCATCAATTTAAGGCTTCTTCAGATCTTCGAGGGAGCGAGCTCATTGATGTAACTTTTCAGGATGTCATGAGGCTTTTGCGTTGATAGGCATTGTTAACTTTGCGGACTCAACGCTGGAGAACAATCACCCAGTCGCGTTGCTCGGGGAAGGTTTTGAGTTGGTATTCTCCCTGGGCATTTCCTGTCACGGGTTTCAGGGTAGTTTCTTCTCCGCTGGCGGGATTAAACAGGCGGGCTTGGTAGGTGAGGCCTTTTTCCAGTCCTAGCAATTTGGGGGGAGACCATAGGGTTGGGGTGTAAATGATGCGCAGTTTTTTCGGGATGCCTGCGGCGGAGGGGTTGTGGTAGCCCTTTTTGTTCCAATGCGGCATCACCCATTCGGGGTGCGGGCTCATTTTTTGCCAGGGCAGGGTGCGTAGGAATTGAGCGCCGAGGCCGACTTGTTGACTGCCGGGGTAGTTCATCGCTTGTTGCCAGGGGGTGTTGCCCCAGGTTCTGCCGTGGGGGGAGGGGCCGAAAGGCTGGGATTCGGTATTGATCTGCCAGACGCCGTTGGCCCCATAGGTGAAGCCGCAGCAGCCATTGAGCATACTGCTCCAGAACATGAAACGTTGGATGTCCTGACGGCATTCGGCCATGATGCCTTCGTAACAGACTTCGGATTGCAGCACAGGCATGAGCGGTTTTTTGGCCACCGCTGCGCTGATTCGTTCGAGCGTGTTGGGGATCGAGCGGTAGTCGCTGTGTCCGGTTTGTAACATGTCAAAATCCACTACGGTGGGGTCGCGCACCACCTCCCGTGAGGAGCGGGTAGGGTGCATGGTGATCAAGTGTTGCCACGGATCTATTTTCCGAACATAACGAGCGATCTCAGTCCAGCCTTCTTCGAGTTCCGCTTTGTCTTTCTTTTTGCTTTTGGAAAGATACCAGGGCATCGAGCCTTCGCCAGCCAGGCACCAGACTACGGGGTAAGCTCCCCAACGGGCGATGACATATCGCCAGTGAGCTTTTATTTTTTTCATTCCCATCTTGTTGAGATAATACCCCCAGCAAGCAAGGATGCAGGGCATGAGCCCAGACTCTACCAGATGTTCGATGCGTTGGTCTGCCAAGTCCCACCATTCGGGGTGGATGGTGGCGTAGTCTGCCTGCCACGGAAAACCGGCTTCGTTTTTCCCTCGTGCATCAAAGGAGTCCATATCGGGATACAAGCCGGCGACTATCTGGACGAGGTTGAAGCCTTTTTTCTGCCGATCGGCTGCGAGTTGTTTGAAGTCATCCGGCCATTGCAGGCGTTCGGTTAAGGCCATCCACCAGGTGTCACCGAGCCAGAGAAAGGGTTTTCCATCGGAGGTTTCGAGGTAGCGTTTGTCGGCGGAAACTTGTAGTGCGCCTTGTTTGAAAAGTGTTTGATCGTTATCGTATCCAGTGATTTGAAATTTGCCCGTCACTCCGTGCAGGCTGGCATTGTCTTTGTCGCTGGCAATCGTTTCATAGTGGTATGATCCCGGTTGCTTCGCAGAAAAACGCCAGCGCCAGTTGTTGTCTCCGCTCCAGAAAGCGGGGATGCGCTGTTGTTTGCCGTCTGGAGCTGTGACCAGTACGTCTAGCTCGATATCCCAGAAGGGATCGGAGTATTTTTTTGTCGATCGTAAGGTGAACTCTTTGATTGGGCTGTTTTTTTTGTCCGTCGCTCCGTGGGTGTGATCCAGGGCGTGGGTGGCCGCGATGCCGACAGCAGCAGATCCAAGAATGAATTTTCGACGGGTCGGGTGATTGTTCTGCATGAGCTTGTTTGAATGTTTCTCTTTATTTTCGATTTTCAATAAAAATGAAGGCAATACACTTTGTGCAGACTTTTGATATTGAGCTTTGCCTGATATTGACGAAAATTAATAACTTATGCTCCAACAAACAAATAGAGAGAAGATAAATTTTGCGCGGTTATTAGGCTGTATTTTTGTGCTGACGGTGACAGGAGTCACGGACTGGATCGGCACAGGTTTGCGGGCGGCAGAAAAGCGCAAGCCGAATGTATTATTGATCGTGACGGACGATCAGGGGTATGGCGACCTGCGCTTTCATGGCAATGACTTGATCGACACGCCGGTGCTGGACCGTTTGGCGAAAGAATCGACGCGTTTCGAACATTTCATGGTATCGCCGTTGTGTTCGATGACGCGGGCGAGTTTGATGACCGGGCGTTATAATCTGCGTACCGGCTGCGGTTCGGTCACGCGGGGAATGGAGACAGTGCGACCGGAGGAGGTGATGATTCAGGAAGTTCTCAAGCAAGCCGGCTACGCGACCGGGATGTTTGGTAAATGGCATATCGGAGAGTATTACCCAAGTCATCCCAAGGGGCAGGGCTTCGATGAGTTTCTTGGTATGCCACAGGGGCATTGGGACAATTATTTTGACCCCAAATTGGAGCACAATGGCAAGATGGTGCAGACCAAGGGTTATATTTCCGATGTGTTGACCGATGCGGCGATGGAATTTATTTCAAAAAATCGTGAGAAACCTTTTTTCTGTTATTTGCCCTTCAACGCTCCGCACACGCCGATTCAAGTAGCGGATAAATATTTCGATAAATACAAAGCGCGAGGTATTGAGGATAATAAAGTCGCCGGAATTTACGGCATGGTGCAGAACATCGACGAGAATGTTGGCAGGGTGTTCAAGCTGCTGGATGATTTGCAGATCGCCGATGATACGATTGTTATTTATATGTCAGATAATGGGGCGGAGGGGGCGCAGGGCAGTCGTTTTAATGCCGGCATGCGGGGGATGAAAGGATCGGTTCATGAGGGCGGGATGCGGGTGCCGTGTTTTGTGCGTTGGCCGGGGAAAATCGCGGCGGATCGTAATGTCGAGCAACTGGCCGCACATCTTGATATGCTACCGACGATTGCCGAGCTGTGCGGTGTTGATTTGGGTCAAGTCAAAACCAAGCCACTGGATGGGCATAGTTTGGCGCCACTTTTACTGGGACTAGAGGAAGACGGGCCGATTGAGCGTGAAGTTTTTTCGCGGGCGATTCGCTGGTGGGCGCTGAAAGGGGTGAAGGAGCCGGTGGTGGCCAGCATTGACATGCCCTATCCGGGAGCGGTGCGCACGCAGCGTTGGCGGGCGGTGAATGAAGGTGATGAATGGCAGCTTTTTGATATGCAAGCCGATCCGGGTCAGAAGAAAGATGTGGCTGGGGGGAATCAGGAAGTGATTGAAAAATTGGCCAAGGCTTATGATGATTGGTTTGTCGATGCGAGGAAGGTTCCGATCGTGCGACCGGTGATTGATGTGGGTCATGCGGAGTGGCCGGAGACCAAGTTGACGGTTGCGGAAGCTTTTAAAAGCGAGGGTTTGCGTTGGTATAATAAATGGGGATTTGCCCATGACTGGATCACGGATTGGGACAAGGCCGGACAGAAAATCTGGTGGCAATCCCGGGTGGTGAGCAGTGGGCGTTACCGGGTGAGTCTGCGATACGCCTGCGCTGAGGACATGGTGGGTAGCCAGTTGAAGGTGAGTGCCTCCGGGGCTTCGGTGACAGGCACGATCAAAGTCGCTCATGCGCCGAATCCGACTCAACGTCCGACGCGCATCAAAAAACCACGCTTAGTTCAGACCTTTGCGATGCAGGAATTGGGTGAGATCGAGTTGAAGGCCGGGGAAACGAAGATGATGATTGAGTTGGCCAAGCCGACCGGAGGAACAAGCATCGATTTGCATTCACTGATATTGGAAAAGATGAATTGAGAAACTTTTCGCGGTGACGGGGGTTTACGCTTTATCCTTTATCGAATGGGTAAAGTGATCCGTCCCGCTTATGAAAATACCAAGTTTTAAACGCCGACTGCTTTTGTTTACCTGTTTGATCGCAGTGCTCGGTCATTTTGCTGCTTTTTCCATAGCGGCTCAGATGGAAGTCAGAGAAATCTTGCTTGAAGCGAAGGACGATTCGCGGTCGCGGGTGGTTCCGTTGAAAATATATATCGGGGAAAAAGCGACAGGTAAACAAGCGGTGATCCTGTTTTCCCATGGATTGGGTGGGTCGCGTGAAGGCAGTGCGTTCCTAGGGGAACATTGGGCTCAGGCGGGCTATGTTGCGGTGTTTTTGCAGCACCCTGGTAGCGACGAGAGTATCTGGAAGGATGTTCCCATGGCGGAACGCAGGAAGTCCTTCCAGTCAGCGGCATCTGTAAAATCATTCACTGACCGGGTTGGTGATGTGAAATTTGTGTTGGATCAACTGGAACTCTGGAATGCTGAAAACACACACCCGCTCTCGGGCAGGATGGATCTTGATCACATTGGCATGAGTGGCCACAGTTTCGGGGCGGTTACCACTCAAGCGGTCATGGGGCAGAAGGCCGGACAGCGGCAGCCATTTCATGACTCGCGATTGCATGCTTTTATTTTGATGAGCCCGTCTCCGCCCGGGATGGGATCGGTGAAAGCAGCTTACGGGCACGTTAAAGAGCCGATTTTCTGTATGACGGGCACAAAGGATGAGAGCATGATTGGCACCCGATCACATGTCACTCCGGAATCTCGTCAGACGGTTTATCCGAACTTGAAAGATGGCGGTAAGTATCAGGTTGTTTTCAAAGACGGGGAGCATTTCATTTTCACCCAAATGGAGCGTCGCGGGAAAACGCGTGATCCGCGGTTTCATCCTGCTATTTTAAAACTCACCACCGCATTCTGGGATGCCCACCTG
>JAADHD010000181.1 GCA_013152075.1 Verrucomicrobiota bacterium
TTGCGAATGCGAGCAGGAACACGTGAAACGAACGCGGGTTGCGGCATCTGCCAGCCGGTTCTGGTGATAAGGGCATCGAGGAGAATACCGATCAGCAGAGCTGCGAGAAACCAAGCTTGGATGGAAGCGTAGTCTTTGCGGGCAGGTTTTTGCCAGGCATCCGACAGATCGACAAGAGCTTGGCCATTGCTTGAAGTTGACAGCGTTTTGAGTTCTTCAAGTGCATCGTTATTGAATGCCCATTCGGTGCTGGATCCCACCACCAGAGGCCCGAAGGGCAGGGCGTGTTGATTCGATATTTGAACCGCTCCGCGGATGGGCACGCCTTCGGTAAGGTCGGTACGCAAGGAATAGTGTTCAGGGGCAATTCGTTCCCAGACGAGTTCACGGGTTTTGAGACTATCTGTTAGCCCTTCGCTTATGACAATTTTGGGAGGAAGGGCAGCAAAGCGCGCGCCCCATGTATTATCATCATAGAGCAGGTCGATGGTCAGTTCGGTACCATTGATTTGTGTTCGAATTCCTATACCCGGAGGAACCTGCTCACCCATTAACCAGCGATTCAGGGTTTGGATGAAATCACCGAGAGCCGGCCAGTCACGAGCTTGTTGAGAAAATTCTCCACCGAGAGGAAAAGAAATCGCGGCGGTGCGGCCGATACCTCTTCTTCCTGTGGCGATCAGGGGAGAGGTGTATTCGTCGGCAGATTTTAACGCGGCGGTGTCACCATCCCGCAAGTAACTTAGGTTGTAGCCATTGACGCTTTTTGTCCATTTCACATCCTGATTTGAGATTTCAAACCATCCGCCGGTAGGTATGGCTACGGTGGTTTCCTCGATGAATGTGGATCGGGCAACTGTCACGGTTTCCTGAGCGAAAATATTAGGAAGGCTACTGGGGTCGGTGGTGAAAAACATGCGCCCATTGCCGCGTTTGGCCACGTCTTCGATGAAGGCAGCATCAGGATCAGCGCGGGTGCCCAAACCTATCACACTGACCGAGCCACCATTTGATACGACTTCCTTCAGCAGGGCTTTGTATTTCCCAGGCTCTTCCGAATCTGCGGCGTCTGTGAATAGGATCATGTGTCGCTGCCCCACTTCGGATTTTTTTAAGGAATCCCATCCTGCTTTCAAACCCTGATAGACAAATATTCCTCCCCCCATGCTTTCGATTGAGCGGGCACGTTTGATGATTTCTGCGCGTCCGGCTTCCACATTGATCAAGGGCACGATTTCATGGGCTTTACTGTCCACGGCATAAATAGTGATCAGATCCTGGGAGCCGAGAAGTTCCACGGCACGGGCAGCTCCTTCATTGGCCAGTTGCATTTTTGTCTGACCGCCGTTCGCCGTCATGCCCATCGAGCCTGATCGATCCATGACAATCGCCATGGCAACGGAGAGCTTACGGTGCTCGCTCTTGAGCTCCATGGACACAGGCAGCAGGGGGTCGACGGGGCTGTCGAAAAAACCGCCCGAGCCAAAGCTTTGTTTTCCTCCAACCATGAGGAATCCACCGCCCTGCTCGTTGACGAAAAATTTGAGAGCTTCAAGAAAAGGTTGTGGAATTTGATGGGCAGGCACGTTGTTGAAAATTACGTTCTTGCAGCCGGAAAGTTGTCCGATTTTGAGGGTAATGGGATCGCGCACGACCTGCACATTGAATCCCTGGTTTTGTAGAATAGGGATCAGCGGGTCATTCTCATAATTGGTGACAAGAATGATACGCGGGCCGGAGTGAACTTCGATCCAACTTTCATAATGATTATTACCTGAGTGGGCGTCGCTGTCAGGTGCGATCCTTGTTTCGTATTGGAAAGAACCTCCTCTGGTGATCCGGTCGGTAAACTTCAAGCTGCCGTGACCTTGAACAATTTTGACTGTGCTCTCTCCAAGTTTCACCTGATTGCGGTAAATGGTGATGGGCACCACGCCGTCTTGATTGCCAACGACATCGATTTCGATGAGAAAGGGTTCACCGATTTGAGCGCGATTAGGGATATTCAGTTGGGCGATTCGATAATCTATCGATTTTTCTGCACGCAACAGACGATAGTCGAGGGGGATTTCCATCGCGGAGAGTTTTTCTCCGATGCCAGTCAGGGGTTCGGTGCTGTAACCGTCAGTGAAGATGAGGATCCGGCTGCGTTTTTTTTGATCGGCTAAGGCCAGCACATCTTCGAGGGCGAGAGCTGTCCGGGTCAGGTTTCGTCCTCCGGGATAACTGGCGGTTTCGGTGTTGGTTTGAGTGACCACTTCGGCAGCAAAATCTACGAATCTTATTTTGTCCGCTTTTGAGGGGCGAGATTTCTCGAGCAGGCGACGCCATTCTTCGACATTTTGATCAACCATTTCTGATGATGATGCCGAACGATCGATAAGAACCCACAGGTCAAGCCCATCCTTGAGTCGTTTGATTTGCGGATCAGACAGGATCAGCGTGATCAACAGTAATAGGATGATCCGTCGTGGCCGCCACAGTTCCAAGCGTCGAAAATACCAACCCGCGATAGCGAACACAGGCAGAAGCAGAAACCATTGAGGTGAAAGGAACATTAGGTGGGGCGTGTAACAAAATACCAGGAGACCAGCAGGCAAAGGCAGAGCACGAGGATCCACAGTTGCCAGCGAGCATCCTGTTCTGTGTGTTGATCTATGAGGGCGGTGTCGGATTTGCCCAAGTCATTTCTGGAGCCAGCCTGTTGCAGGTCGGCTTCACGAGTGTCGGCAAAGTGAGTGGCTCCACTGAGTAAAAGGTTTTCGGCGTTGCCTTGATAGATTTCAAAAAATCCGGGTTGTTGAGGTGCGCGAAACCGGCGGGCTCCGGAAAGTGATATTTCCTGAGTAGTGGTATCCTGATTGACGGTGGTTTTGAGCATCAGCGCTTCAGCATTTTCAGTTTGATCAAAAGCTAGATCGATGAGTTGTGAGATTTCATAATTGCCTTGTGATGAGGCAATTTTATTACGACGGATCGATTCCACAAAACGATGGATGGTAACCACAAAGCAGGGCAGACGGGCCGCGTTGGAGGAAGCGAGGTCAAAATTGAAGAGAAGTTTTGAGCCGCTGCTGTCCGTGCGGAGAAAAATCAGCGTACGATCATTTTGCCACAGCAAGGGGGTGTCGGTTTTCAACAGGGGGAGGCCTGCTGAAGATTTTGCCAACAGGCCCTGCCAGTTCAGACCTTCGATGAGGGCATGGTGTTCAGCGAAAATTTGCCCTTTCAGGTAATTGGCAGGTAGAGTGCTTCGATCGAGAAATACGATGCCGTGCCCAGGTTCGAGTTGGGTAGGGTTGATGGGATTGTAAACGCTCAGGGTTAAATCAGCAGCGGCGCCCGGAGCAGGAATAGTGGTTTGATCGAGGGAATCTAGGGCGGCTTGCAGAATGGGTTGTAGGCCTGGATTGATTCTTGAGATCACGGTGAGTTGTTTTTTTATCGGGCGGACAATTGGGAGCTGGTCATCGAGAGTGAAGTCGTCGGAGTTCATACGTAGAGTGACGGAATTCGAATCTTCTGGAAACGCGCCTTGCAGTGAGCGTGTTTGTCCGGGAGCCAGATCGAGAGATCGCTGTGATGATTTCTGCGTATTAGTGTGCAAAAACCACGTCCGCTTTTGTTGTTGATCAGAGTAATTCCGGACCAGTGCTTTCCACAAAACCTGTCCGTCATCGTTCTTTACAATACGTAGTCCGGCGAAACCTACATTGTTCGTCGGTTGTCCGATGGCGAGTAGCCGGGCATCATAGGCGAGATCTTCGATGAGGTGATCACTCAACATGATGATAAGGCCATCAGGTCCTACCAAGCTTCTGGCAATTCTGAGAGCTGGGGTGAAATCGTGCGAAGTGGCAAGCGGTTTCCAATTTGTGAGGGCTTGTATGAGATCGGTCGGATTGGTTCCATTGAAGATCGGTTCACGAGAGAGGTGGGAATCTATGACGACATATTCTGTGCGGTGTATATTGCTGGCCAAATGGCGCAGTTCTTTGTCTAACTCGGCAGACAAATTTTCACGGAACGCTTCCATCGAGGCAGAACCATCGAGCACAATGGCGATGCGTTGAATGCTGTTTTCTCTCATCCAGCGGGGTTGCACCAATATCCAGGTCAGAAGCAGGACAGCCAAAAGCTGTAACCAGAGAGGAATGGAAGAGCGCAGGCGATCAAAGCGTTTGCCTTTGATGCTCTCGTGTTGCAAATGATCCAACAGAAAAAGGGTGCTGATCGTTACCACGGTAGATCGCTGCTGAAGAAAGTGGATCAGAATAATAGCAGGTATGCCGAGCAGAGCCCAGAAACCGAGAGGATTGGCGAAAGTGAATGGCACAGAGAATTAGGAATTAGGAATTTTAGAATTCGATCACTTTGGCGGAGATGGCTTCGTATTGCAGGGCACTTTGAAAATTGGGTTCGGAGGGAACGCGGGCCATCAGCAAGCCGTGCTTGCGGGTCATGGTTTTCCATAGCTCAAAGTGGCGTTGGTAGGTGTCCTGGTAACGCTTTAGCAAATGGCGTTCGATTCGGTGGTGGTGCAGGGTTTGCGCTTCGGCTTCGACAAATTCGAAATTCCCTTCCCAGTCAGGTCGTTCTTCTTCACGGACAAAAGGGGCCATGAGAATTCCCCGGCCACGATCACGCGCCAGAGGGATGATGACGGATTCGGGAGATTCATGGAAGAGTAAATCACTGATAAGAATCCGCATAGACTGAGCGCGTAAAGGAACTTGCCGGAGTTCGGGAAAAGCGGAGGCGGTTGTTGGAGAGAGTTTGTCGGCTTGCTCC
>JAADHD010000331.1:0-2935 GCA_013152075.1 Verrucomicrobiota bacterium
TTGGGTTTGGCTGCCTGGGCCGAAGCGGATGAAAATTGCAAGCTGACAGCCAGAATGAGAGTGGCTGTAGTAAGAAGGATACGGAACTTGGTCATGGTCGAAATGTGCAGTCTAGGAGTAAGAGGTCAATGGCGTGATGACGGGAGGGGGATTAAGAATTAAGAATTAAGAATTAGGAATTAGGAGCCGAAGCGCGAAGCGCTGAGACAGCCGGAGGCAATTAGGAGCCGAAGCGCGAAGCGCTGAGACAGCCGGGGGCAATTAGGAGCCGAAGCGCGAAGCGCTGAGACAGCCGGGGGCAATTAGGAATTAATTAGGAATTGGTGATGGTTCGGATGGCTTCGAACACGGCGATTACGACTTGGGACATTTTTTCGTAGTCGAGGGTGTCCGGGGTGTCGCTTTCCTTATGATAATTCGGGTTTCGATAAAACGAAGTGTCAGTGATCATGACGGCGGGATAGCCGGAAGCCCAATAATTACGGTGATCGGAAAAGTCGATGCCTGGCAAGGAACTGGGGGCGTTGATTGACTCAACGGGTAGGGTTGTGGCGCCCCGCATGGCTTTTTTCATTGCGAGAGTTTCTTTGCGGTATTTGAAGCTGGAAGCTATGGCGATGAAGTTTCCGCGCGATGGATAATACAGGTGCAGGAATTGCACTGGATATTTTTGACTGGATGCTTTGTCGGTGAAGTATCCGAGCATCTCCAGGCAAATCATCAGCTTTACTTCCACTCCTGCTTTTTTCAGCGCACGAGCGTGAAAACCGGAACCCATAAGGTCTGACGAATAATAAGGGGGCTCCTCCAAAGGGTAGGACACCAATTCGACATGCATGGTGGGAGGATGTTGCTCGAACAATTTCGCTAATTCAATAAGTCCCGCTACACCAGACGCATTGTCGTCTGCTCCGGAGAGATCGCCGTAAACATCATAGTGAGCGCCGACCACAATGCGGGGGCCCGTTTCGGGGCCGTAGTGTCCGGATAGATTGCGGAACTCGGCGTCCTGTGAAGTTGCGGTGGCGATTGAAAACTTTTGAACTTCCACCCGGGCTCCGGCATTTTTAAATTGATCCAAAATATAATCTGCCGCCGCATTGAGTTTTTCCGGATGTTCGTCGTTGCGTGGTGAAAAATCGATCGCCAGTTTTCTCACGTGTCGCTCGAGATCCTTTGGATTTACGGTCAGGGAAGAGGCTTTATTTTTGACTAAAGTAGGTTGAGAGATCATCACGCAGCCGACAAGAAGAGGAAGGGCGACTAGGAGAAAAAGCAGAGCTATAAAGCTGAGCATACGTTTTTTAAAAGGGATAGGCTGCGCCCCGAAGAATAAACGTTTGAGGAGGGATCGTGGGACAGTTGAATCAGCCATTGCCCAAGCATAAAGCATTTTGACGAAATTTACGAAGCGAAAAAGGAGGGCACCACCACGCAATTCAATGAATTCAAATCTTGTGCTTTTGCCTGCCTTTGTGCATTTAAGGAAGAAGGGATATGACGAAAGAAGCGCAGGAGGCATTCAGTCAGACGAATTTTGGCGTAATCGATTGGGTTATCGTCTCCGTATATCTGGCGATTTCAGTGGTGATCGGGCTCTACGTGAAACGCTACGTTTCAGATATGGCGACCTACATTGGAGCAGGGCGTAAAGTAGGAACCTGGTTGGGGGTGGCGACCATGACCGGCACGGAACTGGGCCTCATAACGGTGATGTATATGGCGCAAAAGGGTTTCAGTGCTGGGTTCGCCGCCTTTCACATGGCTTTGATAGCGGGCGTGGCGACTTTGTTTGTGGGGCTGACCGGCTTCATCGTTGTGCCGCTAAGAAAATTGGAGGTGCTTACGATTCCCGAGTTTTATGAAAAACGCTTTAGTCGGGGGATTCGTATTCTTGGTGGAATCATGCTGGCTTTTGCGGGCATCCTCAACATGGGGCTATTTTTGAAAGTAGGATCAATGTTCATTGTTGGTATCACCGGACTGCCGAGCGAGGGAGAAGCGCTAAAAATTGTTATGGTGGTGTTATTGGTGTTGGTGCTCATTTATACCACGATGGGAGGAATGATTTCGGTGATTTTGACAGATTACATCCAGTTTGTGGTGCTGGCCTTCGGTCTTCTGGTGGCTACGGGGATTGCGATATCTTCGTTGGGTTGGGATCAAATATTTGCCACAATCAGTGAGCAAATGGGAGAAAGGGGATTCAACCCGTCTGCAGAAGATTCTGCTTTCGGTTGGGAATACATTCTGTGGATGACGGTGACTGCCGGACTGGTTGGCAGTGCAGTTTGGCCGACTGCCGTTTCCCGGGCGCTTGCGATGGAAAGCACCCAGGCGCTCAAGCGCCAGTATTTATGGTCGTCGATTTCGTTCACTGTGCGATTCATGTTGCCGATGTTTTGGGGGATTTGCGCTTATGTCTATGTGATGGCAACTCCGGAGGGAGCCGACCTTAAAGCTTTATTTTTTCCGCCTGAGGGAAGTGATGTTGAAGCCGTGGACAACCTCTATGCCATGCCGGTATTTATGGGGCGATTATTACCACCGGTGATGGTTGGAATAATCGCTGCGGCTATGATCGCTGCTTTCATGTCCACTCATGACAGCTATTTCCTTTGCTGGAGTTCGGTTATCACTCAGGATATCGTGGCCCCGCTTCGTGGGGGAGATTTATCTACCAAGGCAAGAGTCAAACTCACCCGAATCGTGATCGTGGTGATCGGGGCTTATGTTTTGTATTGGGGAATGTTTTATGAGGGGGGGGAGGACATCTGGGACTACATGGCGGTCAGTGGCGGGATTTTTTTCACCGGTGCGTTTGCTGTGTTGGTATTGGGGATTTATTGGAAGGGGGCGAGCACCTTTGGGGCCTTGTCGGGCTTGTTGTCAGGTTTTTTGATGCTGTTTGGATTGGATCCGGTTCAGAGGCAGG
>JAADHD010000331.1:2973-7735 GCA_013152075.1 Verrucomicrobiota bacterium
GACTGTGGAACGGATATCGAGTGCCCAGCTGGGATTACTTGTGCTGATCATTGCTTTTAGCGTAATGGTTTTGGGATCATTGGTGAAACCAGACAGGGGCTCTGCTGCAACTCAACAGGAAAGGGAAAAATAGGAATGACTTGGATTTTGTTTTGGAAAATAATGTTTGTGGTGGTGATGGCTATGTTTGCCGTGATGGCCTGCCTAGTGACATATTTTGGCGCTAAGGACATCAAAAAATTGCTTAAAGCTCTGAGCGAAGATGGGGACGATTGATTGAAGTCTTGACTTCAAATGGGAGGGTGGTGTAGAATTACCATAATAATTACTAAGGAATATAATATGAAAAAGAAAATCACAGGAATGACTGGGGTGATGGCATTGATGGCACTGAGCTTTTTTGTCACGCCAACGGCATACGCTGAAGATGGCGTGATCATTTATCGAGCGAAAAGCAGCGGAGAGCGGTTTGCAACGGCAAAGAAATCTTTGCAATCTAACTATTCTTATACTCAGCAAGCGTATCAGGGAACGGTAGTATATTACGGAGAGGGTACGAACTTGAATCCTAATATTTACTCAAGTCGGGTCGTCAGCTTTTTCTTCTCCCGTAACAAGCCGGGCGTGATTCAGGCGGGTCATCGTTATGCTGATCCAGAAGCAAAGAAACGCGATACCAGGATTTTTTCGCGTGGAGTTTTGCGCTAATTGGTGCTGGGGGACTTAGCCTTCCCTGCCAGTCGATAAACTGCATAGCCCAGGCCCAGGGTAAGGAAGCCTGACAGGCTTTCCGTTGTTTTGGTGATGAGGTAATAGATGAGCATATACAGGTTCATCGTGGCGAAAATAATCAGCGGCAGGGGATAAAGAGGAATGCGTATTGGCCGTATGGCGTTGGGTTTTGTGCGTCGAAGGTGAAAAACCCCAATCACGACGAGCAAAGATGATAAGGTCAAAATGGCCTGGATGTAGCGCATGAGTTGATCTAGATCCACGGTCAGGCATAATACGATGACGATGCCTGACTGCAGCAGTAAGGCGATCCAGGGAATGTGATAACGGTTTTTGCGAGCCAGAGGGCTGAGCTTTTCGAAGTCTTCTCCCATGACCGCGGCGACTCGAGGGCCTGCCCAGGTCATGGAGCTGATCGAGGAAAGCAGTCCGATAGCAATCATTAAACCCATAAGATTGCCTCCCTTTAGGCCGAAGAGTTGGATGGCGGCAATTCGGCCAACATCTTCCTGTCCCTTGAGCGCTTCGATGGGCGCGGCTTTTAGAAAAGCCAGATTGAGGCAGACGTAGAGAATGGTGACAACGGTGGTGCCAATCAACATGGCGAGTGGAAGATTCCGCTGTGGGTTACGGATTTCCCCGGCGATGTAGGCGGCAGCATTCCAGCCAGTGTAGGAATAAGTGACATAGAGTAGCGATACAGCAAAATCGCTACCGAACAGGGTTCGCAAATCGCCGGGTTGTGGTGAAATTGACAATGATCTCGACGGGAGGGTAAATGCGAAAAATATCAGGATTAATATCAGTAATACCTTGAATGTTGTGAATATAATCTGGAAACCGCTTGTGTATTTAAGGTGCCCCAAGTGAATTGCTGTAATCAGAATTACTGCGGCTACAGAAATCCAGTCTGGATGCGAGACATTCAAGGATTCGGCGGCGTAATAAGCAAGGGCTTTGGCGGCAATAGCAACTGGAGCAGCAAAACCAACGGTGATGGAAACCCAGCCGGCTAGGAAGCCCATCGCTGGGTGCCAGGTTTCTCTAAGTAGATGATATTCTCCGCCTGAACGCGGCATCATAGCGCACAGTTCCGCGTAACACAGCGCACCGGAAATCGCGATGACGCCACCGAACACCCACAACAGCATGATGACAAATTCGGACTGTATGCTCACTAACTGAAAGCCGAGGCTGGTGAAAACACCTGTCCCAATCATGCTTGCTACGACGATGGCAACAGCTGTGATCAGGGATAGATGACGATTTTCAGACAAGGGGTATGGGAGCTGTGGTTGCCGGGAGTCTGTGGTTTGGTGAGGTATTTGCAAGATATATACGCCTATCGGAGGGTGAAATTTCTGATATTTTTCACGGAAAATTTCTAAAAAAGAGGTATATTCGGGCCGTGAAAATAAAATGGATGATATTGGTTTTGGTGGGTTTGATGATTGCTCCTGTGTTTGGGCAACAACAAAGTCTCCCTGTGTCTGGAAAAAAAGCGCTGACAATTCTCGGTCAAAAATTCGGGGTGGAACACTTCCAGTGGATTGTTGAGATGCGTGCATTCAACGGTGTGCCTCAGCCACGAGAATGGAGTGTGGTAGTTTATGATCCGAGCAGTATTACTTTGCTAAACGAATATTGGATGGGCGAAGGGCGCGCAGTCAACGAAGGGCCTTATGACAAAATATATCCGGACAAGGCGCCGATAGGTTATATTGATTTCAATAAACTGAAGCTCGATAGCACGGCGGCTTTCACCGTAGCGGAGGGTGAGGCGCGCAGAGCGAGAGTAGGATTTGATAGTTTGAATTACGTATTGCGGTCGCGGGAGTATTCCAATGAACCTGTATGGATTCTGGCTCTGGTCGATGCGGAAAAAAGATTGGTCGGCAAAGTGCATGTTTCCGGTCTCACAGGTTCGGTTTTGCGAACTATCTGGATCAACCGTCAGGGACCGACTCCGAAAGTGATCGATACGGCGGTGCCGAATGGCAAGCCGCCCGTTGGAACGAATAATCAGCAGCCCAGATCGGGAGGTCAACTTTATCCGTCATCGTCCACTAAACCGAAGCAGGGTCCCGTGATCATCGGTGAGCGGCGAGTACTTGGTGCGGAGCAGTAAGAAGGCTGTAGGCTGTAGGCTGTGAGGGTTTAGGAAGCAGGCTGAAGGCAAATGCGGGGAACTGCAGCCAGTAATTTGCGTGTGTATGGGTGTTGGGGGTTCTCAAACAGATGATTGGCTTCGCCGATTTCCACCAGTTTACCCTCATGCATGACAGCAATACGGTCTGAGATATAGCGAACGACTGACAGGTCGTGGGAAATAAATATCATCGTCAGGTTCAAATCCTGACGCAGGGTTTTCAGCAGATTGAGAATCTGTGACTGAATGGAGACGTCGAGTGCGGAAACGGGTTCGTCTGCGATAATCAGTTTGGGTTCGGGAGCCAGGGCTCGGGCGATGGCAATGCGTTGTCGTTGGCCTCCGGAAAATTCGTGTGGATATTTTCGTATGTAGCGTGGTTCGAGGCCGACTCGTAGCATGAGTTCCTTTATTCGTTGATTTAGATCATTTCCCTGAGCGCCAGGATGTCGAGTTCTGATCGCTTCCGTTAGGGTTGAAAAAATGGTCATTCTGGGATTTAGAGACGCATAGGGGTCTTGGAATATCATTTGAAAGTCGACCCTGCGGGGGCGAATTTCACTGGCCGATAAAGCACTTAATTCTTCACCGTCGAGAAAGACCTTTCCACCTGTGGAGCGGATTAATTGCATGATGCTGCGTGACAATGTTGACTTGCCGCAACCTGATTCACCGACCAATCCCAGGATTTCCCCTTTTTGTATTTCTAGATCCACGCCATCGACGGCTTTTATCACATCGAGTTCCTTTTTAAATAGGAAGCCGCTGGAAACCGGGAAATGGACTTTGAGATTTTCGAGTTTTAGGAACATGGGGGCTGGAGTATGAGGAGTTTAACCACGGAATTCACGGAAAAGCACGGAAGGGGATTGAGTTAAGAGGAAGAGGGGTGGTTTTTCATGTGGGCGGAAAATATTTAGACCACACATTATTTTGGTGGTTTTTAATGTTGAACGGTAGTTTTATAGTTAGTGTTGGAGTTAGTTGATTATATCTTTCTCCTATCTGTCCTCAATATTTGTGTTTTTTCCGTGAATTCCGTGGTTTAATTTTTGCTTTTATAGGCTAGGCAGCCGGGGCAGTTTTGGGCGAAGTGGTCGCTTTGGATTTCTTCGAAGGGGGGGGCTTGATTGGTAAGGCATAGGGAAGGATCTCCGAGGGTGTTTCGTTCGTGGAAGGCGCAGCCTGGGCCGAGAGTCGCGGGATTGGGGGGTAGTCCTGGGATGGTGTAGAGTTCGCTGTCTTTATCGTGGATGGCGGGAATGCTTTTAAGAAGGGAGCGGGTGTATGCGTGCAGCGGATTTTTGAAGAGTTCCTGATTCGAAGCGCGTTCGA
The DNA here is from genome assembly GCA_013152075.1 of Verrucomicrobiota bacterium. Classification (GTDB taxonomy): domain Bacteria; phylum Verrucomicrobiota; class Verrucomicrobiia; order Verrucomicrobiales; family DEV007; genus JAADHD01. The sequence goes on from JAADHD010000331.1 coordinate 7,190, forward strand.
CGATGCGTCCGGCATACATGACATTGATGGTATCGCATACCTGGGAAATCACCGCTAGATCATGCGTGATGAAAATGACTGACATGCCGAGTTTTTCCCGACGCTCTTTGATGAGTTCCAGAATCTCTGCTTGTATGGTGACATCGAGTGCAGTGGTAGGTTCGTCGGCAATGAGAATTTCCGGTTTGGCGATTAGCGCCATGGCGATCATGACTCGTTGACGCATTCCACCCGAGAATTCGTGGGGGTAGCGTTGGATTCTGGATTCTGGATCCGATATTCCAACGTCTCCCAATGCGTTAATTGCCAGCTTGAGGGCGTCGCTTTTATTGGTGTCGGTGTGAAGTAGGAGCGGCTCAACTAATTGTTGGCGAATGCGAAGATAAGGATTCAGCGAGGTCATCGGATCTTGGAAGATCATCGCGATGCGACTGCCTCGAATTTTACGCATTTGTTTTTCTCCACAACTGAGCAAATCGATTCCGTCAAAAACAGCAGTGCCTGATTCAATTTTACCCGGCGGCATGGGAATGAGTCCCATGATCG
>JAADHD010000182.1:0-4011 GCA_013152075.1 Verrucomicrobiota bacterium
ATTCGAAAGTTTTTTCGTCAGGATCATCGCCTTTGCTGTTCTTTTTAGCGTTATCTTTCTCCTTGGATAAGGTGATTTTAGAATCAGTTTTTTCCTTCGAAGTGTCGGGAGCACCCTTTGATTTTTTATCTGCGGGTTTTGTAGTGGTGACCTCTTGCGTATTTTTGTTTTTAGAGGTTTTCTTTTTGGATTTAACTTTGTCGGCGCTTTTCTTAACGTTTTTCTCAGGAAGAGGCGGAGCGCTTATGTTTTCTACTGGCTCGGCCTGTTCAGAGCGAGGAGCTCCTTTTTTCGGTAAACTGATATCTACGTCGTGCTGAATATTCATTTGCCCGGTGAGCACTCCACCATCTTTCATAACGATGGCTTTGGCTGTGGCATCGCCGAGCACAGAACCGGTTTTGAAAATGTGAACAGTGCCTGAACACAGAATATCTCCGCGAACGACTCCGTAAATATCAGCGGATTCGGCAATGATTCCCTGAGGGAAATCCAATTCACATTTTTTATCGACGACGATGTGCTTGCAATGCATGCTGCCGAGCACTTTGCCGGAATTTTTAAAAATAGCATTGCCTGAGCAATCTACTGAACCGGAGATTTTTCCCAATACGGTGAGATTGTGACAGGCAATCTCGCAACCGATGACCGAACCTTTTCTATGAATGACAACATCCCCACGGGTGCGGATATTTCTAGAGTAGTGCTCCCGGATTTCTTGATCGCTTAAGCTGATGTAAAGGCTGCAACGGGCACACTGGGTGGAAGAGGCAGCGACGCTGACTTCGTGAATGTGGCCACACTCGAAACAGCGAATAGGTTTTTTCTCTGGTTCAATATGAGTATCTTCCGCTTTGGTGTCATAACGTGAACGGATGAAACCGAAAAAAGAACGCTTCTTGGGCGGGGCTACGAGTGTATCTTCCGCTTGTGATGAGGTTTTGGCCTCATCGTCATCAAAGCCCGGGCCGATTGAGCCATCACCTTCAACGACTGTGCTACGGAACCTTGGCCCCGGGTCATTCGCGCCGAAAGGGGGTTGGGCCACGCCATTTTCGATTTGATAATGTTTGCCGCAGGCGCGGCAAAACGTAGAAATGGCCAAGCCGGGCTCACTCTGTTCCTTTCCACAATGCGGGCAGGAGAGCAGGACCTCGTTCCGTCGGACGGATTTAGTTATCGTTGTGTCGTTCGTGGCAAAAGACCTTTAATCAGGTTGAGGGGATTTGGTAATGATTGAGCAGGGATGTTTTACTTGTTTCCTACAGAATCCGAAGGTTTTGAATTTCCTGAAGAAGGATGAGTGCCTGGTGCAGATGAGTTGCCTTTGGCTGCGGCACCTACGGCAGATGACCCCATAAAAGTAGCGCCTTCTTCGATCGCCAGCTTTCCGGCTTTGATGTCGCCAACAAGTTCGGCGTTCTGTTTCAGTTCACAGCGATCAGAGACGGTAATGTTTCCGGTCACTTTCCCAAAAACGGTCACGGATCGGGTGATCACATCGCCCTTGATGCGCGCATTTTCCCCGATCGTCAGGTCGCCATCAGAGGAAACTTCGCCATCGATCTTGCCGTCGATGATAAGGTCATTCGAAAATTTGAGGGTTCCTTTGATTTCAACGTCGCTGGAGAGAATGTTTTTGCTCATATTGCTGCCTGTTAGTCTGGGTGAATTGTCGGCCGCGGAAGGGATGCTTGCTTCACCTGGAAGCGAGTCCGTCGGAGAGGATTGGTTTATAATTTGTTTTAAGGCCACGAGCTTACTTAATCAAAGAGCGAGCTGGTCGTCAATCGATCATCGTCATAAAGTTGCAGAAAGTTGCTCAACTTTCGGCCAATTCCTCTGCCGGGTAGGTCCAGATCTCACTGAGAGTGGGGTGATAGTGGGGAATGGAAAGCAGATCCTTTGCGGTAGAGCGAAAATGCATGGCGACGACAATCTCGTGAATGAGCTCGACAGCTTCCGGTCCGACAACGGCACCGCCGATTAATTCGCCGGTTTGCTTGTCCTGGATGAGCTTCACGAAACCGTGCATTTCGTTCATGATCATCGATTTACCATGATCATCGAAAGGGTAAGTAGCGCACTTGAAGTCAAGCTCCTGATTGACGGCTTCGTCAGTGGTCATTCCGACCCAGGCGACTTGAGGGGTTGAGAAAACGCCGTAGAGCTTGAGTCGGTAGTCGATCTCACGTTGGCTCTTATCTGACTTGCCTAACAGGATGGCGGCATTTTGAGCGATGATCTCTCCCTGTTCGATCGCAATATGGACGATCTCATGCGGCCCGGTGACATCACCTGCAGCAAAAATGTGGGGAATTGAAGTCGCCATCGACGAATTAGCGGCGATGTGACGCCCTCTCATTTCGACCTTGATGCTGTCTAGGTTCAAGCTGCCCGTATTGGGAGCACGTCCCAGGGCGTAGAGTAATTCCTCTGCGGCAACTTCTTTCGGGTGACCGGATTGTTCAAAGTGCACCACCTTAAGACCCTCCCGGGTTTCAAATTTACGCAAACCCGTGCCGGTATGGATTTCGATCCCTCGTGAACGCATCGCTTCTTCGAGAGCCAGAGCGACATCCGCATCGGCGCCTCGCAAGAGCTGGGCGCTGCGTTGAATGACGGTGACTTTTTTACCCAAGCCTTCAAGGTAGCAGGCCATCTCAAGTGCAATGGCTCCTCCTCCGAGCACAGTGATGGTATCGGGTAGATTTTCTGCTTCGAGAATATCGTCACTGGTGAGAAATCCCGTTTCAGTCAGGCCGGGTAAATCGAGGACGTCGATATGAGAGCCTGTGGCGATGCATATGGAATCAGCGGTGATCTGGATCGTTTCATCTGAATCGCGCAGTTTGACATTCAGGGTGTGTTCGTCCTCAAAACCAGCCGTTCCGCGAAAGAGCTCGAAGGTGCCGTTTTCGAGTTGTTCCTGACGGTAGCCGGAAAACTCACCAATCAAGCGTCGTTTGCGTTTGATGATGGCGGGTAAGTCGACTTGATGGGATGCCGATTCAAGCCCGAATTCAGAGGCTTCGCGAATATCCCGACTGCGCTTGGATGATTCAATCAGCGCTTTACTCGGCATGCATCCCTTGAGAATGCAAAGGCCTCCCAAGGTGTCTGAACCGTCAATCACTGCGGTGCTCAAGCCAAAATCGTTGGCGGCACTGCGGGCAGCCGCATAGCCGGCGCTGCCTCCTCCGATGACGACAAATTCGAAGTGTTGAGGCGAGGTAGGCATAGTTGAATTATAGGTCAGCTTAAAATGTCGAGGACAGGATTCGCGGGTTCGACGCCTGTCAGTCGGGCATCCAAGCCATTGAATTTATAGGTCAGGCGCTCATGATCGATTCCGAGCGTATGCAGCATAGTGGCATTCAAATCACGGATATGCACAGGGTTTTCGACGATGTTGTAACAATGGTCATCGGTGCGGCCGTAATCAAAACCAGCTTTGACGCCTCCGCCAGCCATCCAGATGCTGAAACAGCGGCCGTGATGATCTCTGCCTGAAGAGGGGTCACCGAATTTTCCCTGACTAAAAACGGTGCGTCCGAATTCGCCACCCCAGATGACCAGGGTATCTTCCAACAGTCCGCGCATTTTGAGATCTTTGATCAGGGCCGCGGATCCCTGGTCGACATCGAGGCATTGACGGGGGAACTGATCCCGAATGCGCACATGCTGATCCCATCCGCGGTGAAAGAGCTGGATAAAGCGCACGCCGCGTTCAGCCATGCGTCTCGCCATTAGGCAATTGGCGGCATAACTTCCTGGTTTGGCAACTTCGGGGCCGTAGAGGTCGAGCACGTGTTGCGGTTCGTCACTGAAGTCGGTTAAATCCGGCACCGAAGTTTGCATTCGGTAGGCCATTTCATAAGAGTCGATGCGTGCCTGGATTTCCGGATCGCCTACTTCAGCCGCGTGTTGTTGGTTTAGCTTTTCAAGATCATCCAGCAAGCGGCGTACCAGATTTATCCAAAGCTGTGTGATTCCTGGCACGAATTCATC
>JAADHD010000182.1:4082-8803 GCA_013152075.1 Verrucomicrobiota bacterium
AGTCGGGAAAACAGCGGTTGGCCGGGGTTTTTTCCAGTTCCCTGCGATAACAAAACCATGTAGGCGGGCAGATTGCTGTTCTCGCTGCCCAAACCGTAACTCAACCAGGATCCCAGACTGGCATGACCGAGTTGCTGGGTGCCGGTGTTGATAAAAGTCATCGCCGGATCGTGATTGATCGCCTCGGTGTGAAGCGAACGAACGATGGTGATGTCATCCGCGATGCTCTGGGTGTGGGGCAGGAGATCGCTGATGTAAGTGCCGTGTTTACCGCATTGTTTCATGCCCCAGAGAGGAGCCATGGTGGGATAGCTTTTCTGGTTGGCTGTCATCCCGGTAACTCGCTGATTGCCGAGCACGGATGCCGGCACATTGGTGCCGTTGAGCCGGGCCAGAGCAGGTTTGTAATCAAATAGGTCGACGTGCGAAGGGCCGCCTGATTGGAAGAGGTAGATCACCCGTTTGGCAGTCGAGGGGAAGTTGGGGAATCCGGGCAGGCCGGGGGAGCCTTTGGCAGAGTTTACGCTATTGCCAGGTGTTGATTTTGCTGCCTGAACAGAGTTTGAGAACAGTTGCGGGAACAGCATGCTGCCGAGCGCGGCCTGGCCGATTCCGGTGGCGGATTGACTGAAAAAATTCCGCCGATTGATTTGTCGGGAGTGATCTAATATGGGATTCATAGCAACAAGGATTATTCGCGGGTGAGGGTTTCGCTGAGGTTCATGATCAGGCTGGCGACCGTGGTCCACGCGGCGTGATCAGCGGGTTTGATATTTTTTGCTTGAGGGGATTCGCCTATGTTTAATAATGCCGCTGCTTCGGCGGGAGCGGCTGCATAATTCGCTCGCTCTCGTTGCAGGGTTTTAGTGATGATAGCTATTTCGTTAGCAGTGGGGATTCGCGCGGTGCATTCTTCGAAGGCAAAGCGGATACGCTCGATGGTATTTGGTGGGGCTTCTTTCAAAATGCGAAGAGCAAAAGCGCGGGAGGCTTCGACAAATTGCGGGTCGTTTAATAATACCAGAGCTTGCAGTGGGGTGTTGGTGATGGCGCGGCTGACCGAGCAGGTTTCCCGGTTGGGAGCATCAAAGGTCAGCATGGACGGAGGGGGCACGGTGCGTTTCCAGTAGGTGTAAAGGCTGCGCCGATAGAGGTGTTCGCCGTGTTCCTGAATGAACACCTGGGCGGTGGCCGGACTGCTGCCGTAGTGGCTGACTTCTTTCCACAAGCTGGGGGGCTGATAGGGTGAAACGCTCGGGCCGCCAATTCGCGGAGAGAGCAAGTGGCTGGTTTTCAGGGCTGAGTCGCGGATGAATTCAGCCTGCAAACGGAAACGCGGACCGCGGGCGAGCAGACGATTGAGGGGATCTGCTGTTGCTTGTTCGGGAGTGCTTGCAGAATTCTGGCGGTAAGTGTTTGAAGTTACTATCTTACGGATCAGAGCTTTGGTGTTCCATCCGGATTCCATGAAGTCCACGGCTAACCAGTCGAGCAGTTGCGGATGTGACGGCCAGGCCCCCTGTGAGCCGAAGTCTCCTGAAGAAGCGACGATTCCAGTGCCGAAGAGATTTTGCCACAAACGGTTTACCGCGACCCGAGCGGTGAGTGGGTGATCACGTTGAACCAGCCATTGGGCGAATCCCAAGCGGTTGTCGGGGGCGTTGTCGGGCAAAGAAGGGAGCGCGGTGGGAGTTCCAGGAGTGACCTTCTTGGTGCGTTGATCGTACTGCCCCCGCACCAACATGAAAGTCTCGCGCGGTTTTTTAGCGGTGTTCATCACCAGCGCGGATTGAGGTTTGCTGAGGTAATCAATGCGCTCGATCAAGTTGTCGATCCGATAGCGAAGGTTTGCGAGTTCCGGGGCATGACTGACATAATAAGCGCTGAGTTTTGTTTTTTGTTCAGGGTTTGTTTGTGCGGCATTGAGGATGCCTTGGATTTCTTCAGGAATGTTGCTGCCGTCGTCCTGGCCGGTGATGGCAAACATCCGGTATTTGCGAGCAATCAAATGATCTGACATGCTGAATTCACCTCCGCCCCAGTTCATCAGGGTGGTGAGGAATGGCGTTTTGCCTGCGTCGAGAGCTTGATTGAAATTGAAGGTCAGATGCTGCGCCTGCAAGTCGTCGGGGTAGGGGGACCAGCCGTTGGTGTTGTGTTCGTCCAGGCTGTCGTTGGGTGGGTATTTGGGATTCGAAAAACTTGCGCTTGCTTCGCGGATTCCGATCAGTCCGTAAAGGTCGGTTTGTGTTGAGGGAATCGTGGTAGCCGATACGGAAAAACCGGTGAGAATGAAACTGCCTTCGAAACCTTTTTTGCCAAAACCACTTCTTTTTTGCGGAGATTTTTCATCGGGCAGGAACTCGATGCGCAGTCCGGTGACAGGCTTTTTGACCGATGACGGGATTTCTGCTGAGACGGAATGAGCGCTTCCGCCTGCGGTTTCGAAGTCGACCAGGGTGCCGTTTTTTATATCAAACTTGTTTCCCCGGTTGGGAACGGAAACTTTCAGGATTTTGAGCGGATGAAGCTCGAGATTTTTACCCCGTGCGGCCAGTTGTTTTCGAGTTCGTTGCTGCCACGTTTTTTGATCACTCGTGGACTTCTGCAGTTTGCTTTTTAACTGGTTCAATTCCTGATTCAGTTGTTGCAGCTCACCTTTCGATTGCAGGATGGAAAGAGCGTTAATGGAAGGTTTGGCATTGATGCCCGCATTGCCGTCGTTGCCTTTGTCATCAAGGGTGTTGAAATAGGCAAACATACGGTAGTAGTCCACCATGGTGAGCGGGTCGAATTTGTGGTCGCGACATTGGGCGCAAGCCATCGTCAGGCCCAACCAGACCTGGGCAGTGGTGTTTACTCGATCCACGGCGTAATTGGTCAGATTTTCGAGTGGGATAGTGCCGCCCTCATGGGTGATCATGTGATTGCGATTGAATCCCGAGGCGACGATTTGTTGTGGAGTGGCCTTGGGCAGCAAGTCACCGGCTAGCTGTTCGACGGTGAATTGATCAAAGGGTTTGTTGGTATTGTAGGAATGAATCACCCAATCTTTCCACAACGACATGTGGCGACCGCCGTCGATGGAGTAGCCGTTGGTATCCGCATAGCGGGCCTGATCGAGCCACGGCACAGCCATGCGTTCGCCGAAGTGCCGGGAGGCGAGCAGGCGGTCGACGAGTTTTTCGTAGGCTTTGGGATCCTGGTTTTCGACAAAAGCTCGAACTTCGGCAGAGCTGGGAGGCAAGCCGGTGAGATCGAAGTAGAGGCGACGGATCAGTTGGCGACGCGTGGCTTCTTTGGAAGGGGATAAATTTTGTTCATCCAGGACGCTGAGGACAAATTGGTCGATTTCGTTTTTTGGCCATGCGGAGGCTGATTTGGGGAGAGTTGAACGCTTGGGAGCAATGAAGGACCAATGGCTCTGGTAATTTGCGCCTTGTTCGATCCATAACTTGATCAATTCTTTCTCCTCGGCCTTGATTTTCAAATGGGAATCCGGCGGCGGCATCAATTCGTCAGGGTCAGCGGAAATGATGCGTTGCCAGGCGAGGCTTTTTTTCGGATTGCCAGGGACGATGGCAATATGGCCGTCGACATCGGCATAAGCGGCTTCGGGAAGATCGAGGCGCAGATCGGCTTCGCGGCTTTCCTTGTCCGGGCCATGGCAGCGAAAGCAGGTTTCGGATAAAATCGGCCGAATGTCGCGGTTGAACTCGATTTTCTTTTCCTCACTGCGCAGCGGAGTGGTCAACAAGTGGCCTGTCAGCCAAATGGCGAGGAAGGCTTGGGAGAGTGAGGATTTGTAAGAAAGAGGCATGGTGGGCTTGGCTGGATTTAAGATGTGAAGACTGGAATCGAATCTAATTACTCATCTGTAAACATATTGTGCTTGGAAGATAAGCGCAATTATTTGTAAAAAATCGGCATATCTTCAAAATAGGCTTGGAGGTATAGAAGTTTGCTGAATTGACATTTGATGAGCAAATGAGGCTACCTTTGTTTTGATCGATACTGCCAGAATATTGATTCGAGCTATAATGGTAAAAAGGTGGTTTCCGGGCGAAAGTCTGCCCGGAGCTTTTATTGCGGCACAAGTTTTGCCTACGAGCTGGATCATTTTGTTCACTCGCTTCACGCAACATGGCGATGTAACTTCTGTTGTGTAATTTTTTCTTCCACAAGTCCTCGTTTCCGGGTAATATTGGTTTCGAAGTGTAGGGGATGGGGGTTGCCCATGTGGGTTCCCTTTGCCCCTATTATGGGAACTGTCTTTTATAACCGATATAAAAGACGGTTCTATATTATAATGTTCTGCAAGAGAATGAAGCGCTCAATCACAAAACATCTAACAGATGTGTCATTCCATGATTCGACCATCGAATGTTTCGAACGCTCAGGCGATACCGTTACAATTACATTCGATTGGGCTAAGTTGACCTGCGAGCATACTCAACTAATTGTTGATAAGTGTTACTTACATCTATTCCGAGTTAGCTCTGACTCACTTTCTCCGACGAAGCACTGTACTGACTGCCTCGGAGCAGATTACTCGCTTATTGGAACCAACAGCTCCAAATCAGACAATGATTTGATTTTAGGTGGGTTCTATCAAACCACAGATGAGACATCATGGGTTGAATGGAAGAGCGAATTTGAGTCTTTCAGGCTGGAGTGGGACACAGAAGTCGCCTTGGATGAGTGGCAAAGTGGGAAACTAC
>JAADHD010000101.1 GCA_013152075.1 Verrucomicrobiota bacterium
CATCATTTCGTGTTTTGAAACGGTTCAATAAAACAACTAACAACGGCGAACGCTTTGCGCTGGTCGAGTGCCGTCCGGAAACCGGGCGCATGCACCAGATTCGAGTGCACCTACAGCGCGCCGGTCATCCCATGGTCGGTGACAAGCTTTACGGCAAACCCGGCGAGCATTGTTACCTGGACTTCATCGAAACAGGATGGACCGAATCATTGAAAAAACAGCTGCTACTCAATCGTCAGGCTCTGCATGCCAGCAAACTGTCGTGGAATGACGAACAGGGGCACCACAGTTGGGACTGCCCCTTGCCCTGTGAATTGGAGAATTTTATTTCGGCGTAAATGGCTGAAACAACGCTCTGACAAGGGGACGACCTCTGAGATTGCCCATATCTTGCTCAATGCCATTTTTTTGGGTGACATTCTGGAAATATCCGTTATTTCTCTGCTAGATTCCCGACACCCACATGGCCATTTTCTTCGCTATCCTCCAGATTCTCGGCAGCCTCGGCATCTTCCTGTATGGGATGAAGGTCATGAGCGAGGGCATCCAGCGGGTTGCCGGTGACGGCATGCGAAAAATCATGGCCCGGATGACTCACAATCGATTCACCGCGGCATTCACCGGACTCTTCACGACCATCATGGTTCAGTCGAGTTCGGCAACCACAGTGATGGTTGTCAGTTTCGTCAACGCCGGTCTGCTTACTCTTTTCGAATCCATTGGTGTCATCATGGGGGCCAATCTTGGAACCACCGTCACCGCGTGGATCATTGCAGCGGTTGGAAAATTCAGTCTATCCAAAATCGCGGTGCCCATCATCGGCATTGGCCTACCTTTCTTTTTTGCTGGGAAAGGCAAGCTCAAAAGCTCTGGCGAAGTTTTGATCGGGTTTGGCCTGTTATTTTTAGGCATCAGCATGCTCAAGGATTCCGTGCCGGATGTAAAAAGCATGCTGGCCAGCACTGACCCCTTGATCAAAGCGCAAGCCGAAGCGGTGCGGTCATGGATCTCAAGCATCAGCGATTACGGCCTAGCTTCACGTTTCATTTTCCTGGCCATCGGCATCCTGCTGACGCTGATTGTGCAGTCCTCTTCTGCCGCCATGGCGATTACAGTTACCCTTGCGGTTCAAGGATGGATCGGCTTTGAAGATTCTGCCGCCATTGTGCTCGGTGAAAACATCGGCACCACGGTCACTGCTTGGCTAGCATCGATCGGCGCCAACACGAATGCACGCAGAGCTGCCCGTGCCCACTTCCTGTTCAACGTCATCGGTGTGCTCTGGATCATGCTGGTTTTCACCTGGTTCATCCATGGCATTGACTGGATTTCCGCACAGCTCCCCGATTCTCTCAGAACCGCCAAACACACTTCGGACATTGGTTTCAGTCTCGCTATTTTTCACTCCGTCTTCAACCTGACCAACATTCTCCTGCTCATAGGTTTCGTTCCGCTGATCGAAAAAATAGTAGTAAAGTGGGTTCCCGAAACCGATTCGACAACACGGCGCCCCCGTCTGAAGTTCATCACCCAGAGCATGGTGGACCTAGGTGAGCTCAACATTCCAGAAGCTGAAAAAGCGATGGAGGAAATGGGCGATATCACCCGGGAGATGTTCGACGGTTATGTCAGGATTTTCCAGAGCCCTGATGAAGATCTATCTAAAATGGTCCAGGCCCTGAAAGATCTTGAAGACGATGCCGATATTTTGACCCACGACATCACCGAATATCTGGTGCGATGCTCAGCAGCTGAACTCAGCCCTAGAAACGCCCAAACCGTTGCCCGCATGTTGCGCATTGTCTCCGAGTTGGAAGAAATTTGCGACGCCATTTACCGCCTGGTCAAACTCACCCAGCGTAAGTATGAAAAGAAACGCGCATTTTCTGATAAAACGACCGCCGACATTCAAGAACACTCCCTGGTTATCAGTGAACTGATCGATCTCTATCGCAGCATACTCTGCCTGCCGGTAAGCGAAGAGGCTCTTGCTCTCGCTACCGAACTTGAAGCAACCACTAACAAACACCGCAAGCAATTCAACAAAGCGGCGATGAAACAGATGCAAAAAGATGTGCCCGTTCAAACAGGGATGCTCTCCATCGAAATGAATAATCACCTTGAGCAAATCGCCGATCACGGCTTACGTGTGATGCAACTCGCTTATTATGAAACCCACGAAGACGAAGCCCCGGAAAAACACGGCGGCCCTTCTTGAGCGCACGAAGCGACACCTTGCCTATCTGGCGCTCACTCTTGTGATTGTTTCTCAGGCCTGTAGCACCACTCGAACCAAGCCGCCTGCTACCACTTCTCTCAAAACTTTTGTGAGCGATGGCTGCACTTGCGTTCCCGACGGCCCCCATTCGGATCCCGATCGCTGGACGCCGGCCTGCGAAAAACACGATCTCACTTATTGGCAAGGGGGCAGTCACCGTGACCGCCTTAACGCCGACATTAAGCTGAAAGCTGCGATCAAGGAAAGCGGGCACCCCTTCATTTCAGAAATCTATTTCATCGGCACTCGCTTCGGTGGCAGTCCCTACTTTCCCACTCCCTGGCGGTGGGGCTTCGGCCGCCCCTGGCCCAGCGGCTATCACAAAGCCTCAACCCCACTGACTCCTGATTCCTGATTCCATGCTAAATCCTCTATGCTAAATGCCCATCTCTCCCGAAGAAGCCAGCCAACGAAGAACCCGACTTTTTGAATCACTCAATTCAGAAAGCCGTTTCTACCACTTGTTCAACTACGTCGAAGGCCTCTCGTTTTTCGCCAAAGATTGCGACGGTGTGCTTCTGGCGGCCAACCAACACTTGGTCACTCTCTACAATTTTCAATCAGAGAGCGAATTGATCGGCCACACCGACTTCGATCTCCTGCCCCGCCAATTGGCGGAAAAATATCGCCAGGATGATCTGGCCATCATGGAATCCCGCCAAGCGGTCGCCAATCTCGTTGAAATTTTTCTTAACTCCCAGGGAATCCCTTCCTGGTTTTTGACCAGCAAAATTCCAATGATATCCCATCAAGGTGAAGTGCTCGGCATCATGGGAATTATCCAAAGCTATGACCAATACCGGCAAAAACATCCGGATCACAAGGATATTCAAAACGCCATGGACATCATCGCCCGGGATTATTGCGAAAAAATATCCATCAAATCTCTCGCTGATACATGCAATCTCTCCCTGCGGCAATTCGAACGCAAATTTAAAAAGCATTTCAACCTGACCCCCCAACAATTCATTATTAAGATGCGCATCAGCGATGCTTGCGCATTGCTCCGCGATCGATCACAAGCCATCGGAGAAATTGCAATCGACCTTGGTTTTTACGATCAAAGCTCCTTCACCGTACAATTCAGAAAGGCGATGGGGCTTACTCCTCTGCAGTATCAAAAACAGTTTTTGTGAGCCTTCCGAGCTTCATTTTTTTTTCGCTTTATCGACGGGCTTTTCAATCTCCCTATAAATAGGAGTGCCCGAGCCACTACTACCTGGGGCCGGAGGCACATTCACTTTAGGCAATGCCTTCACAAAACCTGCAATCACATCCGCGTATTGAGGATCTGACGCCAGGTTCTTAAACTCATGTGTATCCTTGCGATGATCGTAAAGTTCTTTGGAACCATCATCGTATTGAATGTAACGCCAGCGCTCTGTGCGCAGCGTATGATTATTCGGCCCGAAAGTGGTAAGCGCCGGGCGTCCCCACTTCATCTGCGGATTTCCCAGTAAAGGAACAATGCTGATACCTTCCAGGCCCTGCTTCTCCTTCAGCCCGCAATAGTCGACCAAGGTGGGATAAATATCGATCAAGCCCACCGGTCGTTCACAGAGCACATTCTTCTGGATTCCAGGCCCCGCGATGATCAATGGCACTCGCGCCGACTCCTCCCACAACGAGCGTTTTGCCCAGCGCTCTTTTTCTCCCAGATGAAAGCCATGATCCCCCCATGCCACAACAATCGTATTTTCTGCCAGTCCACTTTCCTCCAGGCCTTTCAAAGCCATGCCCACACAATGATCAACAAAACTGGTGCTAGCCAGATATGCCTGCACCGCATGTTTCCACTCATCGTTCTCCACCAGCCAGCTGTGTCTCGGCGCCGCCCCGCTATGAATAAGCCTGATCGCATACTTGGAGATATCATCCATATCCCCCTTCATCGTTTCGGGTAGCTTCAAAGATTCCAGCGGGTACATATCGAACCACTTCTGCGGAACATAGAGTGGAACATGGGGAAGGGAAAAACCCAGCGCCATAAAAAACGGCTTGTCCTGCTGGGCCAGTTTTTGGAATTTCTGCGCCGCCCATTCGGCGGTTAAATAGTCCTTAACATCCGAATCCTTTTCATACCATGCACCCCAGTCCCACAACTTTGACGAATTGGGTTTGTCGTAGGAAAGTTTCTCCTTTGGCCATGGTGTCCCGCGTTTTGCCGGACTGTTTTCATCAAACGATGCCTGATCCACCTTAGCCATCCGCCCGTGAAAAATCTTGCCCCGGGTCGACAAGTCATACCCATTGCGATAAAAATACTGGAACAAGGTTTCCGCCTCTCGCGTGCGCTCCACCGAACGGAAATCCGGACCCAGAAAATAAATTCCCGTCGTCGAAGGCAACAAACCGGTGAACATGCTGGCCCGGGACGGATTACAAATCGGCGCCTGGCACTGCGCATTGTTGAACTGCACACCCCGCTTAGCCAAAAC
>JAADHD010000423.1:0-5991 GCA_013152075.1 Verrucomicrobiota bacterium
TTGCTGGCCAGATAAAAAGCTACTTGTGCCTTGACCATGGCAGCTGTGGCATTGGTGGACGCGGTAGCCGCATTTTTAGCAGCAGTATCCATGGCAGTTCTAGTAGTTGCCATCGTGTTTGCATTCTGCTGACGTTTTGCCGTTTCATCCGTCCATTTTTTCTTCTCAGCTGTTATATTCGTTAAATCGACAGTGACTTTTTTTAGTTCGGTGGCGCGTTTTGTCGTGGCTCCTTGTTTAGGCGTCAGTGATTGCTGTGCTTTTTTCAGATTGGTAGCCATTTGTACGGCCATGGCTTCCATGGCTTTCTGTTGTTTTTCCATTTCCGCTTTTCGGGCTACAGCAGAACTTGCTGCGGTCTTGGCGTCGTTATACTGTTTTCCAATAACGGCCGACTGCGCAGCGGTGGCTTTCATGCCTTCCTCCAGTTTGGGCAAGGTGCTGGCAATTTCTTTAACGTGCTTTTCAATTTCCTGTAACTGCCCCTGAATACTGCGAGGGTTGGCAACGATTGAAGCGATTTCTTTTCCCGTTGCGGCATCCCAGATTTTGATATTGCCTTTCCAGTCACCACTGATGACGCGTTTGCTGTCATTGGTAAATACCGAGCTCATGACGATAGCATCCGAGGCGGTGATCGCGCGTTCGAGTTTTCCGTCGGCTTTCCAAATTTTGACAGTTTTGTCGCGACCGGCAGTTACCAGTCGGCCATCGGGGGCAAAGTTCACCGACAAAACCCCGCCGCTGTGGGCATTCCACTTTTTGAATTGTTTGCCCTCGTTCATTTCCCAGAGGATGATGGTGCCGTCTTCACTGGCAGAGGCGAGCACGTTTGAGTCCGGACGCCAGCTGAGTGAGGTCACTGAGTTGGAATGGCCGTTAAGGGTGTAGAACTCAATTGCCGTATCGGCTTCCCATACAAAGAGGTCACCTGACCGGCCTCCGGATGCGAGCATGACTCCATCGGGGCTGTATTTGAGTGTCATCAACCAGTCGGCGTGTTTCTTAATTGAGTGAAGTTCTTCACCAGTGACCGTGTCGAAAATTTTAAGTTTACGTTTTGGGCCGCCAAGAGCGATGCGTCGATTGTCGGGGCTGATGTCCGCACCGAGGACGATGTCAAACTCTCTGCCGACTTCAATCACGCGGTTGCCGTTTTTGACATCCCAGACGACAACTCCGCCTTTTTTGCCGCCACGACCTCCTCCGCAGAGCAGTAGGCTACCGTTCTGGCTGAAAGATAAAGCCTGGGGATAACCTTCAGGGTAAGGGAGTACACCAAGTAGCTCGGCTTTTTCGCTTTGATAAAGCAGGACTTGTTTTTGCCCGGCGATGGCGACGATGGGTGCCCAGGGGCTACGGGCCATGTCTGGCACAGCGTTGGGGCGCTCGGTGACGACTTCTGGTTCCAGAATCAAATGCTGGGGCATCGGGGGAGGGCCGTCTGGTTTGGCTCCAACGATCCCAACCAGGTTCATATCGAGTTTGGGCTTGGTGCTCTTTTTGGCCACTGATCCGGAAGTTTCGAGCAGGCCTCCATCGATCCACTTTCTGATGAGTTCAATTTCAGGGTCGGGAGACTTGGACTTTTTCGGGGGCATGAAGGGCTCCTCCGTATGGGCCATGAGCGTGAACAAGCGGGAGGACCCGGAGTTTTCCGTTTCGGCGATACTTCCGCCACTTCCGCCAGCCATCGTGGAGCCGTAGTTGCTCAGGTCCAGACCGCCTTTGGCTTCGTCCGGGTTGTGACAGTTCATGCACTTGTCTTCAAACAAGGGGAAGATGTGTTCCTGAAAGGTGATTTTTTCCTCTTTCCCTTTTTTGGCGTCGGCGGCAAAAGCGCTCGGTGTCAGCGTGAGGGAAAAAGTGAGAGCGGCGAGACATGCCGATGAGGATAGAATAAGTTTCTTCATAGTGGTTTCCGAATAGTTTTGTTGGTCAACAAGGAAGCGCAGCAGGCAGAAAGTGTTTCCGTTGAAAGAGAGTTTTTTTTGAACAGATGGCCGGTAATATGGGAGTCAGGCCGTTCGCTGTTGGGTTTAATTGTAAGGTAAACTATAAGATGAATTTTTGATGGATTCAACTTTTCTGCCATCTCAGAATGAACAAGTCCGAATTTCCGGTGATTGTCCGCAGCAATTTGGACTAAATGCGTAGCAAGATGTTCAAATTATAGCTTGAAAAAATTTGGTGGTTAAGAAGGGGCTTAAAGTGGGGAGTGTCTGTTAAAAAAAATAGCAAGATGTGGGCAATATAAACAATTGAATCATTGGCGGGCGCTTGCAGATTCTAGTATACATGACCGCTATGAATCAAGTTGGAGGAAAATCGAAAGGGAAGAATGCGTTTTTTTACCGGCTGCCTGTGGACGGTAAACTCATTCGGCTGATCATTGTTGTTATGGTATTAAATGTGGGTATTTGCTCTCCCGCTTTTTCCCAGGAAAATCAAAAAACTGATCCGACTGGACTTAAGGCGATCACTGCTGCTGCGACGAAAGCTGTGAAAGCAGCGAAAGCCGGACAGGAAGGAGATAAGGCGGAGGGGAATGTTTACCAGAGGATTTGCCTGGCTTGTCACGGCGATAAGGGGCAGGGGAATTTGCAATTGAGGACTCCTTCTATTGCCGGCTTGCCTGATTGGTATGTGATTTCGCAGTTGAAAAAATTTAGAGGGCGCTTGCGTGGCGGGCACGAAAAAGATCTGACGGGAATACAAATGCATGCCATTGCGGTCAGCTTGAATGAGGAACAGATGAAAGAAGCGGCAGCGTTGATTGCAAAAATGCCGCTTCATGCGACTAAAAATACCCTGAAGGGAGACGCTGCCAAGGGGATGTATGTTTACCTGGACCAGTGCATGGAATGCCATCGTTACAACGGATCTGGCGAGGTTGCGTTTCGCAGCGGTCAGTTGGTCGGCTTGCAGGATTGGTATATGCTGGGGCAGTTGGAAAAATTTCGTAGGGGTATTCGCGGCACAGATCGCAAGGATGAAGACGGTCTGCGGATGAGGGAAATTGCCAGTAGGTTGAGGGATAAGGATCTTGCCGACGTACTGGCCTATGTGGCGCAACTGGCAGAGCAGTACGTGGGGGAACTCAATGCTGCGTCGGGCAAATGAGTGATTAAGTGCAGAATGTTTTGAACATGGGGAGAGCCAATGAGTCAAATATGCCAGAAGCCCCTGCTTAAAAGAGGGGGTCGAGAGAAATTATTTGAAATAACCGTCTGATTACAAACAGGTTATAACAAAACCCCGAAACAAGAAAACGATGAATAAGGAAACAAGTAATATAGGTCTGCTGTCGGCTGGATTCACCTCCCGTCGGGACTTTATGAAGGTTGGTGTGGCTGGCGGACTGGGTATCTCCCTGCCGCAACTACTAAAGAGCAATGCCAATGCGGCGGCAAAATTTTACGAGTCTAAAGAAGGCAAAGCCAAATCTTTGATCCATATTTATCTGCCTGGTGGAATGGCTCATCAGGAAGGCTGGGATCCGCATCCCAATGCGCCGAGCGAATACCGGGGCCCTTATTCCGCGATCAACACGAATGTGGACGGAATTCAGTTCGGTCAATATTTCAAGGAACTGGCAAAAGTGGCGGATAAAATGACGGTGATTCGTTCCATGACTCACGGTGAGGCAGCTCACGAGCGCGGCACGCACAACATGTTCACTGGGTATCGTCCGAGTCCGGCGACTACATTTCCGAGTTTTGGAGCAGTGGTTTCTCATGAGTTTGGACCGCGCAAAAACCTACCCCCTTACGTGTGTGTTCCGAACCAGCCGAATATTTATGCCGGAACGGGGTATTTGAGTTCCGTGTATGGAGCGTTCAGTCTTGGTAGTGATCCGGCATCGGGTGGTTACAAGGTGCGCGATTTGTTGCCACCGAAGGGAATTGATGCGGAGCGTTTTGACCGCCGTCGCAGTCTTCTGGAAACGGTGGACAGTCACTTCCGCAGCAAAGAAAAAGCGGATGAAATCGATGCGATGGATTCTTTTTACACCAAGGCTTACAGCTTAATCTCATCCAAGGAAGCTCGCGAGGCTTTTGATATCAATAAGGAGCCCGACAAACTGAGGACTGAATATGGTAAAAATACCGCTGGTGCGAGGATGCTGCTGGCACGTCGCCTGGTTGAGTCCGGGGTTCGCTTGGTGAATTTGACTTACGGTGGTTGGGATCACCACGACAACATCAAGGCTGGCTTTTCTCGTCAAGCTCCCGATTTTGATCGTGCATTGGCGCGGTTGTTGAGTGACTTGGATGATCGTGGCATGCTCGACGAAACCCTGGTGATGGTATCATCAGAATTTGGACGGACACCGAAAATCAACAAGACTAATGGTCGCGATCACTGGCCGAAAGTATTTTCTGTGATGTTGGCAGGCGGAGGGATCAAACGCGGCATGGCTTATGGAACTTCTGACGCATTGGCTGCGGAGCCGGATGAGAATCCGGTTCAAGTGACCGACTTGGCGAAAACGGTTTATCATCAATTGGGCATCAATGCTGATAAGGAATTGATCGCCCCAGGGCCTCGTCCCATGGAAATAGTAAACGGTGGCAATGTGATCACCGATATCATCGCCTGATTTGTATCAAAAAATATAAACCACTAACGAAGACGAGGCGGCTTGCACGATGCGGGCTTGCTTTCGTCTTTGTCAGGGTTCGAGAAACTCCATTATTAAACTGTCCCTAAAATAGCCATGATGAAACACACTTTGCTTGAGTCCCGGAATTTGAAACGCTGCTATCGAGGGGCAGTTGCGAGCTTCTTTGCCGCAATGGCGAGCTTGATGTTTGTGGCCATGACTTTGCAGGCAGCTTCGCCGGATCTGCGCACGACCACGCCGCGCGGTGGACAACGGGGTACGGAGGTGAAGGTGGCTCTCACCGGGACTCGCCTGGACGGAGCGCAGGAAGTTTTGTTTCACCAAAAGGGGATGAGCTTCAAGGATATGGTAGTGGTTTCCGATGTAAATAAGATCAAGGCCAAGGCGGCTTTTGATTTAGCCAACAAGAACGTTGCTGTTGCTGCCGCTGCTACTAAGGCGGATCAGGCAAAAAAAGTTGCCGTTGCCAAGGCCGCTCTGGACGCAGCTACCAAACATGCGACTACCGAAACCGCTAAAGCCACAGCAGCCAAGGTTAAGGCGAAGACCGATTTTGACCTGGCTAGCAAGAACGCTGCTGCTGCTGAGGCGGCCGCAAAGGTTGCTCAGACAAAAATAGCCGTGGCGACTAAAGCTGTTCTGGATAAGGCCACTAAGAGCGAAGCCGCTATCACAGCAAAAACCACTGCTGCCAAAGCCAAGGCGCAAGCAGCGTTTGATCTGGCCAACAAGAACGCTGTCGCTGCTGTTGCAAAAACTAAGGCTGATCAGGTGAAAAAAGTTGCCGCAGCTAAGACCGCTCTGGATAAAGCGAATAAGGCTCCCACTAATAAAGTGGAAGTTACTCTGGTGATCGCGCCGGATTGTGAGCTTGGCGAGCATCATATTCGCTTGAGAACTACAAGTGGTGCTAGTTATGCACGGACGTTCTGGGTTTCTCAATTTCCAACAGTGACGGAAGTGGAGCCGAATGATGATTTTGACAAACCTCAGGAGGTTGCTCTAAACGTGACTATTGAAGGGGCGGCAAAGCCTGAAGAGGTGGACTTCTATAAAATCAAGGCCAAGAAAGGACAACGGATTAGCGTGGAGGTTGAAGGCATGCGTATCAATGATTCGAAATCAGGTAATATCCTAATTGATCCTTATGTGGCGATTCTCGACAAGAAACGATTTGAGTTGGCGGTTTCCGATGATTCAGCTCTGCTGAAACAGGATTCTGTCCTGTCGATTATTGCTCCTGAGGATGGCGAATACATCATCGAAGTGCGCGACAGTGCTTATCAGGGAAGGGGGAGATATCGAGTGCATATTGGAACATTTCCTCGTCCGTTGGGCGTGTATCCGGCAGGAGGAAAAGCGGG
>JAADHD010000423.1:6044-7662 GCA_013152075.1 Verrucomicrobiota bacterium
AAAGTCAAATTACCGGTTGAAGGAACAGACAAGATCAACGCTTTCGGTATTCATGAGGGGCAGTCGCCCCCATCGGGCAACAAATTACGAGTATCGAAATACGAAAATGTTCTGGAAAAAGAACCTAACAACGAGCTTAAGGCAGCAACTCCGGGAGCAGCATTACCTTTGGCTTTCAACGGGATTTTGCAGGCACCGGGTGACACGGATTATTTTAAATTTACGGCCAAAAAAGGGAAGAAGTATCGTTTCCGCTCCTATGCGAACAAAATAGGCACTCCTGTGGATACGGTGATTTACATCTATGACCTGAAGGGTAAGCAGATCGGCACCAATGATGATGCGGACGGGTCGAGTGACAGTCGCTTGGATTTCACCGCTCCCGCTGATGGAGAATACGTGCTCAGAGTGCGTGACATGTTGGATCGTGGGGGGAAGGATTATGTTTACCGTATTGAAACCGAAGCTTCGGCGCCGAATGTGGTGGTGACGATGCCGGAGCAGATCCGCAGGGATAGCCAGTTTCGCAAACAGTTTGATATCCCCAAGGGTAATCATTTTGCGATGGTGGTGAATGTAAGTCGTCAGAACTATTCAGGTGAATTGCAGTTCGATTTGCCAAAGTTGCCAAAAGGAGTGACTTGGGAAGCGGGAACGATTCCAGCGAATCTCAGCCAGTTTCCGATTTTATTACACGCAGCACCTGATGCTCCGATTGCAGGAGCATTGTATAATTTGTATGTCAAAAATGTTGATCCTAAAAAGCCGGTTAGAGGGATTTACAAACAAGACCTTGATATCATTCGTGGAAGTCCAAATGCAACCACTTACTACTCCAGTCCTAGTAATTGGCTGGAAGTAGGGGTGGTTGAAGAAGCTCCTTTCAGTATTTCAATTGTTCAACCGGCGGTGCCGATTGTGCGTAACGGCACGATGAAGTTGAAAATCGTGGCAAAACGTAAGGAGGGCTTCGACAAGGCAATCCTGCTTCGCATGCTATGGCGTCCGCCAGGTATCTCTTGCCCAAGCACGATGAGTATTCCTGCAAAGAAAAACGAGATCGAATATGAGTTGAACGCTAATGCCACTGCTGAGCTCAAAACGTGGAAGCTCACGATACTAGGCGAGGCCGATGCTGGAAAAGGTTTGGTGACGATCGCCGCTCCTTTTACCAATCTTACGGTTGAAGAGCCGTTTGCAACGATGAAAATCAATCTTGCTACGGTTAAGCAAGGAGATAAAGGTGAGGTGATATGCGACCTGACGCAACTGAGGCCGTTCGATGGAAAAGCTGAGCTCAAGTTGATCGGCATGCCCGCTAACACGGAATTCAAGCCAATCGAAATCACCAAGGATGACAAACAAGTGATTTTTCCTGTGGGCACCAATGCCAAGACAGCAGTGGGCAAACATAAGAATGTTTTCGCCTTCCTTACCGTGAAGAAAAATAATCAACCGATTCTGCACCGAGTGGGAATGGGAGGGGTGTTCCGAGTGGATCCGGCGCCTAAGAAACCAGCGGCAAAACCTGCTCCAGCGAAGAAAGTTGCTTCGACCAAAAAAGCAGTCGTTGCAAAAGCTGCGCCGAAAAAACCTCTTACTCGTTTGGAACAGCTCA
>JAADHD010000040.1 GCA_013152075.1 Verrucomicrobiota bacterium
TCTATTTCCTCGCGGGACAGCACCACGGGGATGTAAAGGTTTGCGCTTTGCCCTGATCACCCCAAATACAAGCAATATCCACAATCATTAATCGTAATATCAATTGGTTACCTTGGTCCGACCCCATCCCCAGCATCCCCATATCTCTCACTCACCGTCTAATAATCGTCTCTCCAACAGGGGCTGCATGTCACGACGGCCATCAACAATCAGCAGAACATATACGGTTTTATCCATGACTCGGTAAATGATGCGGTAAGGCTTGAATCGGCACTGGATAAGATTGTTATGGTTTCCATCCATGCGGGAAAGAAACGCCGAACGCCCTGCTTCAGTTGCCGACGAAGGCAGAGCGGGGTATGAGCGGTGCTTTTGGCGGGCAACTTGGTCGTTCAAGTGAGTCGGGAGGGTGTCACGGTGCCAGCACAAACAATCCCTTGTTGTTCTCAAGCTCATAAAGTTTTTCAATCACGAACTCGATATATTTTTCGCATTTGTCCTTCCAGATACCCGATTCCCGAAACTTCTGGTATTCACCGGGTTTGGAAAAGTCCATGCCGATAAGCCCCCGGCAGGTGATGTCCCCGAAATGCCCGTTGAATTCCGTGACAATTTTCGCCGAAAAGGTGCGCACAGCGTGCCGGGCCTGTTTGGCCCGCTCTTTATCGCTTAGCGGACAGCGGTGTCGTAGGCCAATACACACTGCCGATACCGACACCACCCCGCAGGGGGCATTTTGATAGCCACCGATACCCCCCAGAAATGGAATGCCGGTCCATAAAAAATCTTCATTGCCCAGATTATATGCTTCCCACATAACTTGCAGGATGGAAGGGCCTCAGTGATATCCCTGGTACATGAGCTCCAATGCACGTTGTTTGGCATTTTCAAGTGACATTTTCATTTGCATGCTTATATCCTCCGTGTGGGGCGTGCGGGGTCTGACCCCTAAACCCACTGACAGGCTGGCCTCTTACTTATTTTTTGGGGAAATACTTCACATCGTCTATATTCTTAAAATCTGAATCTTGAGTCCAGACCGTAGCCTCGAATTCTTTTGCTGTTGCGAGAATAGTACTGTCAGCCATTGGAATCTTGTGCTCCAGACTTATTTTTGCGGCAGCAATCGCTATAGAAGCTGTTAGATCCACAACCCTTCCTTTTCCCATAGCGACGGCTGCTTGTAAGGCTTCATTCTCACTGGACTCTCGAAGAACTACCTTGAAGACCTCATATATCGTTATCGTTGGAACAACAAGCGAATCCGTGCCGTTCAAAGGTGTCAAGAAATGTTTGGCATTCGGCTCGTCCGCGAAGTATGCAAGCCAGCCTGAAGAATCAACGATATTCATAATCTATCTTCCTCACGTTCGAATTCAGTATTTATGCCTTTGAGGAATCCGCGAAGCTCCTTAATATCTCGTTCTGGAATAAGCTCGATCCGCCCACCATATTCTACAACCTGCATTTTTTGACCGGGGTGAAGACGCAATGCCTCCCTGACCACTTTTGGTATAACGACTTGATATTTTGGTGATACGGTTACAGTTTGCATGTCAAAACCTCCATCGATATTATTTCGTATTACAATAACATGAACGATAAGGTTTGTCAATTCTATTGATGGACCGGGTAGCCGGGGGCTATTGCCAGCCCCAATCTTGGAATTTTGGACAGACTGAGTAAGAATCGTTCGTAAAGTCGACTTTTTCAGGACCGGATGATTCTGAATCGTAAGCGGTGTGCGTGTGCCATCAGGATCTTCCCTCAGCATCGCGATGTGATTTTCTTCCCGGACCAACCGAAAACCAAGTTGCCCCAGAGCGCTTATGACTTTCCGAAGGGGGCATCTGTTATGTGATTCTCCTTTCTCTTCATACGGAGAAGCTATCGAGTCTTGTGAAGTCCAAAGTGCCGAAATAGTCCTCCATTGTCTCGGCTCTCCGGATTTCAACTACGTCTCCGTTTTCTCGCAGTAGAAGCTCAGATGATCGGAGCTTTCCATTGTAATTGAAACCCATGGAATGTCCGTGAGCACCGGTATCATGTATAACAACCAAATCTCCGATTTCGATTTCGGGTAGTGGCCGATCTACAGCGAATGTATCGATAGGTTCACATAGAGAACCTGTAATGTCGTATACATGATCATGTTTGCAGTTTTCTTTGCCTGCTACGGTTATATGGTGATATGCACCGTACATTCCCGGTCTCATTAAGTTCGCCATGTTTGCGTCAAGGCCGATATGAGTTTTATAAATTTCCTTTTTGTGAAGTACCCGAGATACCAGGTATCCGTACGGTCCAGTGATAGCTCGCCCGCATTCCATGTATATTGCCAGTGGATGCAGTCCACGGTTATGGATTTTTTTCTTATACTTTTTTTGTACTTCGTCGCCCACATATGATAGGTTCACTTTTTCCTGGTCAGGTTTATAGGGGATGCCGATACCACCGCTGATGTTGACGAATTCCAGTCGGATGTCGAGTTTTTCCATTATTTCGATTGCCAAGTCAAATAGCATGTCTGCGGTATCGACGAAATAATCGGGATTGAGCTCATTCGAAGCGATGAAAGTATGTATTCCGAATCTCCTTGATCCTCTTTGACGTAATTCTGAAAGTCCTGTAAAAACTTGCTCTCTCGTGAAACCAAATTTGGCGTTTTCCGGGTTCCCCATAATAAAGCTTCCTTCCCTAAGCTTCCCGGGGTTATATCGCACAGAGATAATTTCTGGAATCCCGCCATTTTTTTCGAGAAACGGTATATGACTTATGTCGTCCAGGTTTATGATTGCGTTCAATTCTCGAGCTTTTCGTAACTCGATTGCAGGTGTGTCGTTGGACGAAAACATGATGTCTGTACCGACGATTCCTGCTTTTTCTGATAGTACCAATTCTGGCAGCGAGCTACAGTCAGTTCCGAATTCTTCGCTTTTTAGAATTTTTAGTATGAAGGGATTTGGGGTTGCTTTTACGGCGAAATACTCTTTGAAACCTTCATTCCACTCAAAAGCTTTCAGCAAACATCGCGCGTTTTCTCTGATCTCTTTTTCGTCATATATATGAAACGGTGTGGGAAATCTGCCTGAGATTTTCTCCAGATAGTTTTTCGTAAATGGCATTACTTTTCGAGACATTTTCTTCAATTTCCTTTTCTTTTAATCGCACCGGGTAGCCGGGGGCTGTTACCAGCCCCAAGCCCCCTAAGCTAGGGTCGAGGACTGGCGCGGTACTTGGTAAGCCCGTTTCCAGCCCCCGCCTCGTCAAACCCAACATGTGGATTTCCCACATTGGGCTTTCCTGTTAACTTTTTCTAAAGGTTTATGAGACCTATCGGACCTTCCGGGGCGTAGGCCCCTACTGGCCGGAGGCTGGCAGCGCTTCCAAACCTTATAATGCTGGACTCGATAATCGTTGAATAGACCAAGAGTCCTATAAAACCAGGCCCTACTCCACCTGTTCCAGCCTTATCAGTCTTCGCCTCCAGGTATATCTTCCTTTCGTCCCTGCCTCTCAGTGTTGTTGGAAGATTGCTAACAGCAGGGCCCCTTTGCTCCCCGGACATTACTCCAGTTCATCGCTAATACGAGCCCATCCGCCACCCTAAGCGGGCTGGCAAGCTTGCTTGTCTGCACAATGAAGTCACCGGCAGGTGTGTAGCGACAGCGG
Source organism: Verrucomicrobiota bacterium (assembly GCA_013152075.1). Classification (GTDB taxonomy): domain Bacteria; phylum Verrucomicrobiota; class Verrucomicrobiia; order Verrucomicrobiales; family DEV007; genus JAADHD01. Next base: position 3,673 of record JAADHD010000040.1, read on the forward strand.
AACATCTGTCAGGTGAACTGATTGGTTCGGGGCGGTTGCTTATGATGTGTAGCATATAGATCTAAAAGCCTGCGGATCATTTTTTGATATTGTGTATTATGCTTTTTTGCTTCATTTTTGAAAAAATCAACACTATTTTTGCTGAGAGTGATCGTGATTTTTACATTCTCCTCTTTAAACAGTAAATCTTCAGGAGGAGGCAGAAAATCATCAACTATACGTAATTTTCCCAATGGTTCGTCAGTGTATTTAATTTTGGCTTTCATATATTTTCCTCCCTTTTCGCCGGTACCCTGCACCGATAATGCGTATAACGCTACCACGATATGTGAAACGAACTGTTATAATTCCATCTCCGACTTTACCGAAACAGTAATATCGTTTTTCCTTTTGGCTGTGATTTAAATCCTCGGCAATAATGCGGTCAGGATCGGTAAAGGCATATTGGGCAAATTCAAATGAGACCCCATGTTTCTCCTGGTTTTGTTTGTCTTTTTTTGTATCCCACTGAAATCTTACCTTTTTCATCGTTTAATAATATCAAAAGGGAGGGATAAAAGCAGTATAAATATACACATAATGATATGGTTATATTAATCTGGAAAGTTGAGCGGGCCGGGCTGTTGAGCCGCGAGAATCGCAGTCGGCTCCAACGCCATTGAGGCGCTTCGCGCCGGCAACAACAAGTTATTCTACAGTTTCTTGATATCTCCGTTCTCTGTGGGAATTCCAGGGACGTCCCTATACCCACAGTCTGGTCCGTCCTGACAGTTTTGATCTGACTTTGATCAACATGAGAATGGATGAGATACGGGAATTTATCAGTTCCAACCTTATCCACAGTCTTTCTGATGAAAAAAAATGCGACCTCCGTGGGATTTACCTAGTGCCCATCCACAAATCAATTTTGGGCACTAGAGAATTTCCAATTCTTTGCACCCTTTGGGTGCCAGTCCCACTGCTTCGCAGCGGGTTCCCGGTTTCAAAAATGAGAATTTTTGCGCAAGATCAAG
>JAADHD010000043.1 GCA_013152075.1 Verrucomicrobiota bacterium
CTGCTCTTGTCATCCTTAGATAGCCACCGGCAATACAGAAGACCGTATTCACATCCATTTCCAGCGCCGCCTGAACAGCCTTAGCATATCCGTTAATATCTCCACTCGCTACCGGTTCATTATCATTACTGATCAGAACATTGTTTCCGCTCCTGCCAAGTCCCAGCCTTTCATAATTCCGGTTGAGCGGTTCGAGCCACTCAAGCGCCAGGCGCACATTTGAAGGTCGAGCCGGCACCAGCTCAGGTTGGTATGCTTTCATCCGCTTGCCTTCATACAGCAGAATATTAAACGATGTTCCTCGGTTCAAAGACGCCAACATACCGCCCACTTCATCTTTCACTTTATCATAGGCAAACATCCCCCCTTTTTCATCCACCAACATGGTCGGTGTAGCATCGATAATAAAAACAATTTTACGGCCACCTGATTGAATTCCGAAAAAATTTACATCCGACTCTTCCGCCTCACCTTCAAGACTCATTCCTAATCCTGCTTGTGTGTCGGTCAGATATGCGGCGATGTCAGTAGAATTGGTTTGCTGAAAATCAGGCGCCGTCACCGGCGAAGGGGTCGACGAGCTGATCACAAAAGTAGCGTTCGCGGAAGCTGCAGACCGATCAGGCATTTTGAGTTTATCAACACGTTTAGGAGGCACATCCAAGATGCTATCCTGTGAAACATTGACGGCAATGATTTGCGGCGGATTTGGCCGTGGAATAGAAATCACGATAGCTCCGAGTAGGAGAACAATTGCAAAATGAGACATCAGAGCAAATGACAAGGCCGACATTTTTTTCCCCGCATTCGCTTCTCGCTGCAAAGGTCGTAAATCGGCCGCCGATTCAATAACAAATCGGCTGTTATCCAACTCCCATTCTCTCTCCTCCGACAATCCCCTCTTTACCATGGGCGCCTCTGATACCAAACTCTTAGACGGCCGAATGAGCCCATCATCAATATTACTCGGCGGATCATCATTATGGGCCTCATGATCAGTCATGCCGAACAAAGCCTCGACCCCACCAGAAAGTTTTCCCGATTCTTCTCCTTCTTTCTCCGAAAAAGGTGCCGTCACCATTTCCGCTGGACTCGTTTCAACTAATGACGATCGGCTTGAACCGTCTGAAACTGGAAGCGCCGCCGGAATCACTTCATGCCCATCCTCCCGTGCAAATTCTTCAGCAGCAACACGGCCTTCTGTCATCAATCTATGCAGGCGAAATTGAATCTGCGGCGGAGGTGGCCCCGCTTCATCCGGTGAATCTCGAACAAGACGTTTTGCATCATCTGCTCTCTCACGAATCACATAGGCCTGAATCAATGCCAATCTGGCCCCCCAATCCAAAGGCGACTGAGCTAATCTTTCTGCCAAGCTGTTCAGTTCTTCACTACTCATTTAACAAATAGCCATTCAATCACATCGATCACGTGATTCTGTCCGAACTCTACGGCACGGAATTCCACATCATCAATTCAACCACGATATTTCGTGAATGTTTCGACAAGATAACCGCTTTCTCGTTGAATGATGCGCTTAATTATTAAGCATCAAGGCCCACCCGTCACATTTTTCAAGCCCTCCATACCCACCAGCACTCGTTGTTTTCCTCGATTGCGTTTGGTAATATTCTGGAAATGATTTTGAACCGTGGTGCTAGGCTCTTCATCCGAACCGATGAACCAGACCATATTAATCTTGGGACGTGGTTTTCCTTTAGAGCGATAATAAAGGGAAACGGAGTTTTTGACCTGATCCTCCACCTCTTCCATTTCATAACTTGGCCCCGGTTTGCGGCGAACATTTGGAAGTATTTCAGCCACCACTTCATGCCAATCTCGAATCACCCGCTGAGGCACGCCTTTTTTGACTCGAGTGGCATTCTCTTTACCTAACCAGGTTTTAGCTTTGGCCAGCGCTCCTACCCACTCCTCTTCTTCCTTTTTACCCCAGCCCTTTTTGCGCATCCACTTCTCATATTCCCGCTTCTCCATGGGTTTGTGGTGATGTATCCAACCACTGGTCAGAACAAACATGGTATTCACATCCATCTCCAAAGCTCTCTGCATCGCCTTGATGTAATGAATCAAATCATTCACAGGAATCGGCTCAATTCCTGATTGCACCGGCTTGGAAGTAAACCCATCACGAATACCGATTTTCTCAAATTTCTTATTGATCGGATCAAACCATTCTATCGCCTGACGCACGTTGGAGGGTGTCGCCGCCACCAACTCATCCTGAAATGTAGCTATTTTTTTTCCTTCGAAAATCACAATATTAAAAGCCGTCTGTCGATTCATCCCCGCCATCATTTGGGCAATCTCATCCTTCACCTTGGTGAAAGCAGGAATTCCACCTTTACGATCTGTTAACATGAAGCGCGCAGCTTCAATTACAAAAACAATGCGACTGCCACTGGAACGAATGCCAAAAAAATTCACCATTGAAGTCTCCCCTTCTCCCTGGGTAAAACTCATTCCAGTCCCCACTTGGTTGGATGTCATGCCAAGTGTCACATCCACGTTCTGTGACTCGTCAAACTCAGGAATAGCAATGGGTGACGACGCCATCGAACTGATCGCAAAAGTTGGTTTTGATGCCGCACTCGCAGCCGTAGCCTTCGATTTTTTCTGGATTTTAACCTCTTCAATCTGCTCGTCCGTTTCAGGAGTATAAGCTGTCGCCACAATTTGCGGAGGATTCGGGGGTGGCATGGACATCACGACCAATCCAAGCAACAAAGCAATGGCCACATGAACCAGCACCGCCACAGTTAACGCCGACGCCTTCTGAGAAGCATCGCTCTCTTTTTCGTGAGGTTTGATCGCATTGGCATCGATATCTCCCGCCAACATAATTGAACGATCTTCATGCTGATCTTCCGCTCCCCCCCCCTCATTTCCCGCAACGCCAACTGAACTCACCGGGGCTATAGGCGAACTGTCTGCTATCACCGCCGCATGTTGAGCTTCCCACTCGCCAGCCGTTTCTGTTGCCGTCGCCGTCTCCGTCGCAACTACCTCCTCGTCATCAGCGATGGGAGCTTTCACCATTACCATACCCGAAACCGGATGCACCGGCTCGCTCATGTTCGCCTTACCTTCCGGGTCCAGCTCTGCCCTCAATTCCTTAATCAGTCTCGATTGACTCATTGTCATGGGCGTCAAAGGATTGCCCCGCAATGCATTTAAAGCCTCATCATTCATTCCAAGCTCTTTGTAAGCTTGCGCTAATTGCAGTCGTGCATCCCAATTATCGGGATCGCTTTCAGCAAGTGTTACCAGTTCATGCAGATTGGCCATTCCTAAGAGGTAGAGTGTGAGTTAAATTGAAACGTTATTCAGCGCGAAAGCCCTCAAGATTCAAGGTGAAATTTCCGCACTATTCCTCAAAAAAATACCATTTCGAGCAGAATATTCCACCCATTTCACTCCAATACCGTATTTTTGGGATTTTGCCCCTCCTTCAGCCTCCCGTCACATTGGTCAGGCCTGCCATTCCTTTCAAAATTTTCAGCTTGCCTCGGTTCCTCTTGGTCTGCTGCTTCAAATGAGCTTCGATAGAAGCGCTCGGGGTTTCGTCCTCACCGACAAACCACACAACATTAAACTTCGGTCTCGGCTTCTTTTTTGCACGGTAATAAGCGGACACCGCATTTTTCATCTGATCCTCAACTTCCTCCATCGAGTAACTCGGGCCGGGTTTGTGCCTTACCCCGGGCAAAATTTCACTAACGACTTCATTTAAACTGACAACCACTTTACGCGGAATCCCTTTTTTTAATCGATTGGCGTTCTCCTTATTCAGCCAGTTCCGGGCTTTTGTGATATTCAGCACCCACTCAGCCTCCTCTTTTTCACCCCACTTCTGTTTTTTCATCCATTTTTCGTATTCACGTTTTTCCATGGTCTTCCGGTGCCATCCCCAGCCATTGCTCAACAGAAAGATCGTATTCACATCCATTTCCAAAGCCCGCTGCGCCGCCTTGATATAATGAACCAGATCATTGACCGGTATGGGTTCAATTCCAGATTGTATCGGCTGCGAAGAATAACCATCACGCAATCCTATTTTTTCAAAGTCCTTATTGATCGGGCCAAACCATTCCACAGCTTGGCGAATATTGGAAGGGGTCGCCGCGACCAGCTCATCCTGAAAAGTGGCGATTTTTTTACCATCATAAATGATCAAATTAAAGGCGGTCTGACGATTTAATCCTGCCAACATCTGACCGATTTCGTCTTTCACCTTATTGTAAGCAGGAATCCCCCCCTTACGATCCGTCAACATGTAACGGGACGCTTCGATGATAAAAACCATGCGACTGCCACTGGACTTAATTCCAAAAAAATTAACCTGTGAAGTTGCCTCTTTACCCTTATCAAAACTCATCCCTGTCCCCACCTCGTTGGCGGTCACTCCAAGCGTCACATCCACATTTTGCGATTCGTCGAATTCAGGAATCGCAATAGGAGAGGACGCCATTGAGCTAATGGCAAACGTTGGTTTCGAAGAGGCACTGGCGGCAGTAGCCTTGGTGACTTGCTGCATCTTAACTTCCTCAATCTGCTCATCCGTTTCCGGCGTATAAGCAGTTGCCACTATCTGCGGTGGATTGGGCGGCGGCATAGACATCACTACCAATCCAAGTAACAAGGCGATCCCTACGTGT
>JAADHD010000434.1 GCA_013152075.1 Verrucomicrobiota bacterium
TGCGACTGGCGTCCCCGACATGTCGCCGGAGGGCATGCGGGAAATTTCATCCCAACCGCGCTTCATCAGGCCGTTTTCGGTTGAACGAGTCAGGATGATTTCCTTGCCGTCTTTATCTGTGATTTTTGCAATGGTTCCCAATATGACATCTTTGGGATTAGCGCCACTGGCACCGCTTTGTGAGATTTCGCGAAGAGGGAAGGGGGACGATTGGACTTCCATAGAAAAGTTATAAGCCAAATCGTCTATTTTTGATTGACCGTGGATCACCCATAGGGGTTTTTTTTCCTTCAACTTTTTACCTTTTTTGCGTTTGATAGGCACGTCGGGGGCGTTGGGATACCACCACTCTTTAACGCCGTAGCTCTGTTGGGATTCGGGGGCCATGACGGTGGCATTTACGCCTTGCTCAATGATAATGTAATAATGGAGGGATGCCCCTTTCAGGTCGATACGAGATCGGTTTTTAATTTTGATCTCGATGGTAGAGGTGTCTTCGACCCATTTGAGGCCGCCGGAATTGGGAACTGCCGTTCGTTCGGTGCTTTCTTGGTGTTTTATAAAGCTGACTTCCAGATTGTGATCGGATTTGATCGGATTGCCTTCGAGCCAGTTTTTAATGAACTGCTGATCGTCTAGACTGAGAGATAGGATAGGGATTTCAAACTTACGTCCATCTCTACGTTCGATTCCTATCTTGCTTTTGTCCGGGTTGATCGAAAGAAGGGCAGCTTCTATGGTTTGCCCCTTTTTGTCAGTAAAGACGTGATAGGCTGTTTTCGACGCAGCCATGCAAAATGCCCCTGGGACTGTTAATGCCAGAGCCAAGGTTACGATATTTCGAATGGAAGTCAGATTAATCAAAGTCTGTTAAATGATATAAGCGTTTCTATTTTGACAGCAACTACCGAGAAATGTTGAATCTCTGTGGGCTCTTGAACGTTGTCAGAACGAGGATATGGCTCATAATTAGCGTAGAGTGAGAAAAAAAGATATTAATTTTTCGTAAGATTTAATGAAATATTGGAGTGTATAGGTGGAGCAAAAACGCTTTTCTAGCTGTGACAGTTTGTTATCTGACTGATCATCCATGAGTCCGGAACCTACATATAACCTTGAAACATCGATGGATTTCACCGAGTTGATGGCCTCGCACCAGCCTCGTTTGCTGGCCTATATCCGTTCTTTGGTATCGAATCCTGACGTTGCGAAGGACGTATTGCAGGAAACCAATCTGGTGCTGTTAAAAAAAGCGAAGGATTTTCAGCTTGGAACCAGTTTTTCAGCCTGGGCGAGGAGGGTGGCTTATTTTGAGGTATTGACGCAACGGCGCACGATGGGACGCGAGCGGATTTTGTTTGATGGGGATTTGCTGGAGAAAATGGCTTCAACTGCGGAAAAGAGAAGTGACTATTTCGAGGACCGACGTGACGCCTTGAAAGAATGCATGAAACGCCTGCCGGAGAAATTGAGAGCAATGCTCACCGAGCGTTATGTTGACCAGAAGGGGGTGATTAAAATTGCGCAGGAATCGGGGACCACTGCCAATGCGATTTCGCAGCAACTCTTCCGCGCAAAATCGAATTTAATGAAGTGCATGTCGAGACGGCTTCAATCAGTGGAGTAGGGGGGCAAAATAAATCATGAGGGAACAGCAGACGATGAAACAATTAGAAACTTTATTAGCGAAAAAATTCGTGACAGGTCTCGATACGGCCGAGGAGGATGAGTTGGTTGAATTGCTGAAAGGCAGTGAACAGGCACGGGCGTATTATTTTGATTATTGCGAATTGAACACCGTGTTGGAAACGGATCGGGAGATACACCGAGAACTGGCGGGGAATCGCTTGCCGGATAATGTGGTGGCTTTGTCGGCGGATCATCATCAGGGCAGTAAGGCCGAAGATATGGAGGGGGCGAAATTCGCAACAAGTGCCAAGCTTGAGAAATCGACTGGGATGTCAAAAGGATGGGAATTTGCAGCGGCCGCGGCTGTGCTGTTTGCCTTGCTTTCATTATTGTTAATATCTTCTGGAAGCCAAAATGGGAGTGTTGATGGGATAGTCGTGGAGGAAACGACTCCGGCTGTCGACGTATCGCCTGATGATGACATTCCGAAAAATAATGTGGTATCAACTTCGGTAGCGAAGGTTGAAAAAAAGGATGAACTAGCAAAATTGACTCCGGTTCAGACGCAGCCAGAAGAGGAGGAGGAGCACGATTCGAATCCCATGGATAAATACGAAGCGATGCTGCTGACTGCGGTGAAGCCAGGTTCTTTAAAGCGCCCGCCGACTCCTTTTTCCAATGACGGACCTTCTTCCAAAAAGATTTCTTTTAACCGTGATATCCGGCCATTGCTTGCGGACAAATGTTATAACTGCCATGGACCCAACGAAGATTCGCGTGAGGCAGATCTTCGCTTGGATGATGAAAACGCGGTTTTTGCCGACCGTGGAAAAGACAAGCCGCTATTAATATCGCGCGGCAACCCCGCTAAGAGCGATCTCTACAGGCGTCTAATTGCCAGTGATCCCGATGATTTGATGCCTCCGGAAAAATCACACAAGGTGTTGACGGTGCAACAAATCGCCAAATTAAAAAAGTGGATCGAGCAGGGCGCAGAGTGGGAATCACACTGGGCATTCATTCCACCAGCAAAGGCAAAGCTTCCTGAATCGAAAGGAAAATGGGGAAGCAATGAGGTTGATCGTTTTGTGTTGGCAACTTTGGAGAGTGAGGGGCTGAAGCCATCGCCTGAAGCCGACCGTCGGACTTTGATCAGAAGGGTGAGCTTGGATGTTACCGGGCTTCCGCCTACGCCGGAAGAGGTCGAGCAATTTGTCGGCGACCGCTCTGACGGTGCCTATGAAAAGGTGGTGGATCGATTGTTGGATTCACCGCGTTACGGCGAGCATCGCGCGCGCTACTGGCTGGACGCTGCACGTTATGGTGACACTCACGGGCTTCATCTCGACAACTATCGCAGCATTTGGCCCTATCGGGATTGGGTGATTAAAGCCTACAATGACAACATGCCTTTTGACCAGTTCACTATTGAGCAATTGGCTGGTGATCTTCTGCCCTCACCGACGCAGGATCAACTGGTGGCAACAGGTTTCAATCGTTGCAACGTGACAACCAGCGAGGGTGGAGCCATCGCGGACGAATTTCTCAGTCGTTATGCGATCGACCGAGTTTCAACCATGGGCTCGGTCTGGCTCGGGCTGACCCTGGGCTGTGTGCAATGCCATGATCACAAATTTGATCCGATCAAGACTAAGGAGTTTTATCAGCTGATTGCATTTTTCAATAATACGACCCAGCCGGGGATGGATGGTAATGCGGTAGAGAGTCCGCCGTCGATTCATGTTTATCCTACAGTAGCCGCTAAAAAGAAAGCGGATGATCTAGAGGGACGGATAGTGGCTGAGGGAAAGAAGCTTGATGAGTTTCGAAAAGCGGGCAAGGAAGTGTTCGATGCATGGGCGAAAGATCAGCAGAAAGTATTGCAGGCGGGGAAAGAGCTTCGGCTTCAGGGTGAGGTGCTTAAAACTCCCGTCAGCTGGGATGCCAAGGATAAAACTTTGAGTCTGGGGGATAAGGCGGGTTTTAATAAATCCCAGCCCTTCAGTATCAGCTTGCACTTCGAGGCTCCGGCGGATCCTGGACGAGCGGTGGTTTTATCCCGTGTTGATCCGAAAAACAGTATGCGGGGATACCGCTTGGTGTGGGAGGATCAGGGGCTGACCCTAGAATTGATCGAGCAATGGCCGAACCGCACGCTGAGACGTGGCACCTCACGCCGGTTCAAGGAAAATTCCAAATCGGATGTGGTGATTACTTATGATGGGTCGGGAACATCGGAAGGGATTCGCTTTTTCTATAATGGAAAATTCCCCGGCACGCGCTTTTTGCGCAACTGGGCGGATACCATGGAAGGTGATTTTAATGTAGCGGCTCAGCTGAAAGTCGGTGGCAGTCCGGGTAAGGAGTATGTCGCGGTCACAAGTAAGGAACTGCAAATTTTCAACCGTAGGCTGAACGAATCAGAAATGGCTTTGCTCTATAACTTGCGCAAGCTCGGTGCGCTGGTGAAGAAAAAGAAGCGCAGTGAGGAAGAGAACAAAACTCTGTGGCAAATCTATGCGCTGACAAACAAAGAGGATTATCGCCGTGTGTATTATGGTAAAGCGGATCTGGAGATGAAGAAGAGTCAGATTTTGAGTCATGCGCCGGAGACCTTGGTTTGGAAAGAAAAAGAAGAAGAGCCTGTTGCCTGGGTGCTTGATCGAGGTGAATACGATAAAAAGAAAGAACAGGTTGGCCCAGGCGTTCCGGAAATCCTGCACCCTATGGCGGGAGGCGCTCCGAAAAATCGTCTAGGCTTGGCGAAGTGGTTGGTAGATCCGAAAAATCCGCTGACCGCCAGAGTATTGGTCAACCGTTTTTGGGGAGAGATTTTTGGCACGGGGCTGGTGAAAACTGCTGGAGATTTTGGCGCCCAGGGAGTGATGCCAAGTCATCCGAGACTGCTCGATTGGTTGGCGCTAAGCTTCGTCGATAGCGGCTGGGATGTGAAAGACATTTACCGGAAAATCCTGATGTCATCGACTTACCGTCAGTCATCGAGAGTGACCCCGGAGCTTCGGGAGCGCGATCCGGCGA
>JAADHD010000185.1 GCA_013152075.1 Verrucomicrobiota bacterium
GTTCGGCTCAATCCCAACACCTGCCAGGTTTCTCCAGCAAACAAATCACCCATGGCTTCCGAAGCTTGACCCTCCACCTCAGGCTCCACCTCCCGATGGCGATAAATCTCCAACAAGCGCCGATGCTGACGATCCTCGGTCTTGCGAATGGCGCGCCGATACTCCTCCGTCAACTCCTCAGTGATTTGCTCACGTTTTCCACGTCGATTGATCTGGTCACCACTCACGTTCCGACAAGATTGATGACTAAGACAATTTTCCAATAACTCGACCATGACATCCGCCGCGTCATTCCTCCTCTGATCCCATTCCTGCTCCAGTAATCGAATCGTATCCTCAATGACCGGTCGATGCCCCTCCTCGATTTCGAGCAAATGTTGCAAGAGACGAATCCGCTCTCGAAAACGTGCGCGATGCGCATTGAACCCCCGGGTCAGATTGAATGATTCCCCCAGATGTTTTTTCCACTGCTCGGCAAACTCATCATCGCCACCGCCCTTGTTGTTCAGAATCGCCATGCGCGGACGACCAGTCCAACGCAAAATTTCCATTTCCGCCAAATGATTCGGCCGCACCGGCTTGGACCCATCCACCACATAAACGATGCCTGCTCCCTCCAAAACCGGCTCCAGTAAACGGACTTCGTCCTCATAATCCCGCGTGCCACGAAACTCTTCCACGAAGGCCTTGATCGAATCCGCCCGCGCCGTCGTATCGCCACTTGTTTCGTGATGCTCCTTCATCCACGCCAACGCCTGACGTGCCCGCTGAAACCCCGGCGTATCAATAAACTCCAATACCTTGCGTCCGTTGATCTCCAGCATGATCGATTGGCAACGCGCGGTCTCACCCGGTGTCTCGCTCACCCGTATTTTCGACTGATCCCCCTCTTCCACCAGCGTAGCCAGCACCGACGACTTGCCTTCATTCACCTGTCCAACAACAGCAAATTTCGGCACTTCGCTTGGGGTGTTTCTAATATTTTCTTGCTCCATTGTCATGGCATCTCAACACACACAACGGACGATCCCGCGGCCGCGGGATCGTCCCTTCCGTCAGTCCCTACCGTCAGCGCTTATTTATAATGGCAAAACGGTAGGGATGTGCGGCCCGCACGTCCGCGATGCTCCCAACGCAACCAATTTTACTATTCATCATCGTAGGTTTTTCCATCACTTCAACCTTCACGATAAGGATAAACTGTCAGCGCCGTATCTTTCCTCTCAGCAGCCAAGTCTTCCCATGATTTTACCTCTGCCCCAGACGGTTCGGAAAAAGGAAGCCCCTCAATCGGTGGCCCCAACAACAATAGTCTGACGGCACGATCCTGCCCCACTTTCCCTCTCAACTCATCAAGAAAATCCGTCGCTTCCCGGGGAGCCAATGCCCAGGACTCCACCGCAATCACCAGACGAACCCGCGGCTTCATTTCTGCCAGTGCCTTACCCACTTCACCAATGACTTTAGTATCTGCACTCACATCGGTTTCGTTTCCCGCCGCAAAAGTTTTCACCGGATTCAAGCGCAGCTGCTGCAACACAACCTTCCTCAATTTTTCAGGATCAGGATCCAATCCGCCCCACAACAAAATCACTGCTTCATCATCAGGCCCCTCGCTGGAAGTCTCCACCCGTAAAGCCGTCAAGCGACGCCACAATTCGCGGTAACGTCGTTCGACAAAAGGATAACGGCGCACCCGGCGGCTTGCCCACATCCCTATACCCAGTCGCAAAATCAGCCGCGGCAATAATCCCCAAAATATCACCGATCCCGCCAGGAATGATGCCCACACCGCAGCACTGTTGACGTCTTCTGATGAAGGATAAATTTTCTGCGCTCCCTCCATCGTGATTCTTGTCTCGGCAATACCTTCCGCAGTCGGCAACCAATCGCTCACCATCATCCCCCACGGGGCTGAAACTGCTCTCACGATTTGTTGCAAAGTTTCAACCGCCGCGACTCCCGGAGTACTTTCCCAAAAAAAACGCACATCCATCGCCACCAGACAGCCTGCAAACCCCGCAAGAATCCCCACGTTATACATCAATGCCAGAGTTTGTGTTATCCCCAAAATCGGCCACGCTAGATAATTACGTTGCCTCAATGCCTGCCATTGACCGTGCATCTTCTCTCCCTCCCGATGCCTTCGAACTTTCCCTGCCAACCAAACCATCGATTCCCTCACCATTGACTGCACCACACCGCCACCAAGCGATTTCCTCCCGGTCGCGCCGCGTAAAACCCAGCCACCTGCGAGTAAAACAAGCAAAAGCAACTGCGGCAAAAGAGTCGCTGCGAGAACCATCATCACATTGAAATAACGAGCTTCCTTATGCAGTAATGAAAATACCAAGCCAGCACCCAGAGCCAACATCACGAGCCCTCCGAATAATCGCAACAAACGGCTGACTTGTTCAAATACTTCCCCCGGCATCAGCGAAAGTTCGTCCTTCCGCTGTTTAGCAACTTCAGCCTTCCTTTGCTGCAACCAGATCCAGATCCCGCGCGATCTCACCTCAAGCGGCGCATCCCCCACCATGCCCATTTCCCCCAGCACCGGCAGCAAATTCTCCCGGGCAATCTTCTCATCCCTTGACCCCAAATCACCTTCATCGACCTCCGCATCCTGTTGCAGAAAATAATCCAGATCCAGAAGGTCTTCCACCTTCCAGCACGCCTCTGTTTCTGTTTTAGATTCAGCCATCATTTCTCTCGCCCATCCGATCCCCCATCCGAGCATACAGTTCACGACCTTCCGCCGAGTGCTTCACCAAATCCTCATCCAGCACAAGCGCTCCAGGCTCAAACAGCATCATTGTCATCGAACCGCCAAATTCAAAATAACCTTTCTCCTCCCCTTTGACCACCGTCGAATTGGATTGGTAAGTCTGATGAATACTGCCCACATTGGTCGCCCCAATTTCCAGAATCAAAATGCGCCCAAATTTATCCGTTTCCAAGACCGTGATGGTTCGCTTGTTTTCAGTCAGGATATTAATATTTCGTCGCAGAGCAATCGGGCTAACCGAGTAGAGCGGCCCATTGATCAATCTCGATTCACCCACTTGCCCGGTGGCGCAAAAATGAAAGCGGTGATAATCCACCGGACACAAACGCGAAATCACCAGTGAACCTTTTTGATAACTCTTCGCCAACGCATCATCCCCTAACAATTCACCGAGAGCCAAGCTCTGCCCCTTGCAATAAATTCCCTCAATTTGACTGACATCCTGAAAGCCCAGATGCCGGCCATCAGCAGCAAACACCACTTCATCCTCACCGCCCGCCACCGGTCGCGCTTCCGCTTTGAGCTTGCGGGAAAAAAAATCGTTGAAGCTCTCGAATGCATCGCAGCTTTTAACAAACTCATCGGCATCCAGTTCGTATTTTTTTACAAAGGGCAGAATCAGCTCACGCGTTACCGCTTTATCCATCCGCCAGCCATACCAACGGGAAAACAAAGCCCGTTTCACCACCGCCGCCACCATAAAGCGTCCCGGCAGGGTTTCATAAGCCCAACGCAGATAGGCTTCTCCATAAATTTTCTCCGTCTTCACCTCATCAGCGTAACGGTCGAAATATTCGATGTCATTTTCAACGCTCACTTGGCAGGGCTTTGATCTAAAATTTTGTTCCACTGCTCCAACTTGTCAGCTTGTGTCTTAAACAGAGCATCCGTCGAATCCAAAATTTTTATATCCACAATCTTATCACCCACCTCGATCGACTCCACCACCTCCAAGCCTTCGCTCACATCCCCGAAAATCGAATACCCACCATCCAGATGCTCAGCCACTCCAAGAGTGATAAAAAACTGACTGCCCGCCGTATCTGGCTTTGACTTCCGGGCCATCGAAAACACCCCCACTTTGTCGTGTTTCAAACCAGGCGTGATCTCATTCGGCAGTAAATATCCCGGCCCGCCTTTCCCGTTCCCGTCCGGATCCCCTCCCTGAATCACAAAATCTTCCACCACCCGGTGAAAGGCCAGACCATCGTAATAATCCCGCTTCGCCAGATTGAGAAAACTCGCCACCGTGATCGGCGCCTTGCTCGCAAACATCGTTGCCTTGATATCCCCCTTGTTCGTTTTTAAAATGATCCGGATATCCGAAACCTCCGGAGCGGGTTCCGGCTCGACCACCACCTGTTCGGTCTTCTTGTCACACGACGATATCACTAGCGCAACAAGCACCGCTCCCCCTATTTGATAAAACCTTTTCATTTTTCAGAGTTTACTTCGCCTGCAAAGAAAGTCTATCAAGTGATGGCCGATTTTACGCCATCGTAACACGCGAGTGTGAATGAAATTCAATGTGCCACAGGTTTCCAACCTGTCATCTTCCCGGGAACAGCTTACAAAGCTGTGCCACACTCCTGACCATCACTTTCATTCACACTCGTAACACGCAATGGCATTGCGTGAACCCTCCCCAAGCTCTACCATGCACGGATTGACAATCCGTCCTACATTAGCATCATCTCCCTTCCCTACAGTCTAAACCCCTACAGCCTACAGCCTTCAGCCTTCTCCATGACCATCCTCATCACTAACGACGACGGCATCACCGCTCCCGGCCTGAGCGCTCTGCGCGATGTCTGTCGCTCCCTCGGCGTCAATACGGCGAACATCCACACGGTCGCCCCTGATCAGGAACTT
>JAADHD010000077.1:0-3664 GCA_013152075.1 Verrucomicrobiota bacterium
CCGTTCCAGGTGTCGGCGACAAAGGCGTGGCCGTTGGAGATGGTGACTTCCCACATGTCGTTGCCGATTTCATAGAGCGGAGGAAATTTTATCCGAGAGACAAAGGTGGGCTTGGCCGGGTCTGTAAGCTTGAAAACTTCCAAGCCGTGTCCTTTTCCAAATCCAGGGTCACCGGGATTTTTACGCGGGCTTTCTCGAGAGTGATGCCCTGTCGCCACGTAAACATATTCACCAGCCACATCGACGCCATCACCGTAACCGTCGAGCGGGAGTTTGGCGGTGACTTCAGGTTGCCATGGATTTTTAAAATCCACCACCACCAGCTCCGAGGTGGCCCAGACGCCGACATAGAGATAACCATTGCGCGCCACGACTGATTGCGCTTCGCCGGTGCGCACCAGGCTGATATGCGAGGGTTTGGCCGGATCGGATACATTAATCAGTTCCACGCCGTAGTTGCGACAGGCGACAAAAAGGATGTTTCCTGAGAGCGCGACGCCGGTGGCGAACTCTACCGTATCGTAATGGTTGAGCAGCTTTGGTTTGGCCGAGTCTTTTACGTCGACAATATACAGGCCATCCTGCCGTGAGGTGATAAAGGCAATGCCGTCACGAACTTCGATCTGGCGCACGGCTCCCAGGCCCGAAAGCTTGCCCAGCAAGCGCGGATTTTTGGCATTGCTGATATCGACTATTTGAAGAGAGCTCCCGCCAATGGAATAGGCGAGGTTGCCAACTGCTGTCACATTTTTTGCAGGACCAGTTCCGGCATTGGCGACGATGGAAAATTCGGTGCCGAGTTTGACTTGAGTGTCTGCCACCGCGGATTCAAAAAGCTCCGGTTGGCGGAAATACAGGGCATACAAATGCAGTCCCACAACGGTGAATAAGTAGTGCGTTTCGGCAGCAGCGATTTTTTCCAGTTCGACCGTGGTGAGCATTTTCCAGATGGCGGGGAGATTTTTACGGATCAGCTCTTTTTGTTCGCTTTGCAGCACCATGTGGTATCCGCCAAGGGGGAAACGAACATGGGCCAGTGCGCCCATGCCGCGGTCTTTGCCTTCCAGCATTTCGGGTTTGAATTTATCCCATGCCAGCGCTGCGCCGTGTAACTCGTCGTCACCCCAATTGAAATTTTTCTTCAAGCGGACCCAGACTTCTTCGTCTTGAAACTTGCGGTACATTTCGCCCGGGAAATCCCGCGCCAATTGCATCTCAGTGGATTGTTTTAACAAGCCGCCGATGACTTTTTTCCGCGCCTGATCTTTTTCAAAGTGATACCAGGCGTTCACTCGAAAGGCATTCTGATTGGCGTAAATCGGATGGCCGTTGATCCTTATATGCGGTCCCGGATGCACCACTTTCCAGCGTACGCCTTTGGCCTCCTTGAGGAAAAACTCATATTGCTCCAACCAGTGTTCGTCACCTGTTCCATGGTACAGTGCCAGCACGGCGGGAAGTAAAATCGAGGAGTGATTGGAGTTGTGACCTTTCCACGAAAATCCGACGTGTGATTCCGTTACTCCGTCCGCCCGTTTGATTGACCAGTTGTTTCCCTCCAGACGCCGGCCCACTTTTCCCAGCGATTGTTTGATCCAGGCTTTGTCATCCTTCGTTGCGAACGACGAATTGGCGAAGAGCGCCAGGCTGATGATGTAAGTGGTGTGTTGATCCATCGATGAGTCGTCGAACCAGGCTGACAGATCGTTGGGATGAGGTCCGCGCGGCACCAGTCCTTCGAGTGCCGGTTTGTTGGCTTTGGGATGTGTTTCCGGCAGCGAGCCGATCAATTTCAAAGCTTCGTAACATTTCCTGATTTCTGTTTTTAAAAATGGATCGGGGAGTGCCTCGTAAGCGTCGAGCAGGGCGGTCAGGATGTGGCCGGTGTGCAGCCCGGTGTCGGCAATGCGGGAGCCGTAACCCCAGGGTTTGGGTTTCTCCGCCAGCACATCGGCAGGCGAGGTCCAGGAATCCTTGCCGCTTAAGCGCGAACCATATAATACCCCTGTTTCAGGGTGCTGGAAGTCAGCAAAGTATTGTCTGGCCTGGGAGAAGACCTGATCGATTACCGCATTTTCGCTGATGGCCGGTTCGGCGTTTGTAGGGAAAATAGCGCAAAAAGCGAGCAGGGGGATAAGGGTAAGTGATTTCATCAATCAATTTATTGCGTGTTTTGTTATTGATGACAATACTTGAAATGAAGGGATTGTGGTTTTTCTTTTAGATCTCAGGCTCTATGACCTACCCATCCTCTCAAATTCTCACTTGTGTGTTTACTCTTACTTCGCTGCTGTTTGCTGGAGGCAACGAATTGAATGCTGGTGAATTGCCCGCTGCGCCTGATAACACATTCAGCATTGTCATCATTCCTGACACACAGCATTACAAAGGGATCGATACCAAAGGCGACCTAGGTAGCAAGGCTCCACTGTCGAATAAAGTCTTTGCTGGGTGGACGGACTGGATAGTCAGTAATTTGGATCAACAGCGCGTCGCTTTTGTTAGTCACGTAG
Organism: Verrucomicrobiota bacterium; assembly: GCA_013152075.1. GTDB lineage: Bacteria > Verrucomicrobiota > Verrucomicrobiia > Verrucomicrobiales > DEV007 > JAADHD01. The sequence goes on from JAADHD010000077.1 coordinate 2,514, forward strand.
GCGATATTGTTGACAAAAATAATCGTGAGCAATGGGCCTTGGCGCGTGTGAATATGGACAAGCTCCACGGCAAGGTGCCGTATGGGATTTCGGTGGGCAATCACGATATGGTGGGCAGTTCGGGGGACTCGTCTTTGTTCCAGGAGGTGTTTCCAAAATCTCGTTTTACGGACTTCGACTGGTATGCGGGGTGTTTTGAAAATCCAACAGGCAAGGCAAGTGTGTCCGGTAACAATGCCAACAGTGTGCAGTTATTCGAGGCAGGCGGGATGAAATTTGTCGCCCTGCATCTGGAGTGCAACGCTCCCGACGACGTGCTTGCCTGGGCCGATTCGATATTGGAAAAATATTCAGATCGGCGAGCGATGGTCACTTCTCACATGGGGCTTGGGCCGCTCGAGAAACCGAAAAGTTCTAGCGATTATTTTGACGCTGCGAAAGGCCGGATGAAATGGAAAAAATGTCACGGCAACCGAGGCAATACACCGCAACAGATGTGGGAGAAATGTTTTAGCAAACACAAAAATCTGTTCATGTTGATATCCGGGGATCAAGGCCGAACCCAGGCGATGAAGCAGGAGGCGGTCGGTTCGCAGGGCAATACAGTTCACGAATTGCTTTCGGACTACGGCGCGAGTGGTCTGCGGGTGATGCGCTTCATTCCGGCGGAAAATAAAATCGAAGTGAGAACCTGGGACCCGCTGAAGGGGAGGCTCTGCGAGAAGACGAGTTATGTGCCGAGTCGGGATCAGCATCAATTTACTTTGGAATACAAAATGAGATCAGATAAATAAAAACCTTATGAAAAAAATTATAATAACCCTCACAGCATTAGTTTTAGTCAGCGGAGTTTTCTTCAGCTTCGCGAAAGAATCCCCTACCGAAGAGCGGGTTGAGGATCCCGGTTTTGTCGATTTGTTTAACGGCAAGGACCTGTCCGGCTGGGTGGACGTAAACACCTCGCCGGAAACCTGGTCGGTGCGTGATGACATGTTGATCTGCAGTGGTCGCCCGATTGGGGTGATGCGCTCTGACAGAATGTATGAAAATTTTGTGCTCATTGTCGAATGGCGTCACATGGAGGCAGGGGGAAACTCCGGTGTGTTTCTTTGGAGCGACGCGATAGCTGATCGCGAAGACACACTGCCCAA
>JAADHD010000077.1:3694-9010 GCA_013152075.1 Verrucomicrobiota bacterium
CGAAATTGCATAAGGCAAAGGACGGCACCCTGCCGCCGGTCGCTTACGTGCACGGTGAACTTTTTGGAGCAGGCAACCTGACCGGGATTCCCGATAATCCCCGGGGCAAGCGCAGTAAGTCGATTGAAAACCGCTGCAAGCCACGTGGCGAGTGGAATCGTTATGTGGTGGTTGCGGTGGACGGCACTGTGAAGCTCTCTGTGAACGGAAAATTCGTCAACGGATTCCAGAAAGCGTCGATGAGAAAAGGTTATCTCTGTTTGGAATCCGAAGGGGGCGAAATTCATTTTCGAAAAATTCGTATCATGGAATTGCCCGGAGGTATGGCGAATGAAAGCAATACGGTGAAGGCGGTTGATTGAGTGAATTGCAGGCTTTACCCGGTGGTCATTTTCCGCTTCATTGGAAGGGTGTTTGCATCCCCCCTGCCGCCAGCCTTTCGAAACCGTAGATATCTGCGGTGTTTGGTATTGGCCGCTTCGCTCATTGCATGGGTTTCTGTGCAGGCGCAGAATGATTACAAACGTTTTTTTGACGAAGACAATATACCGGCTGCCCGCGAGCGATTGGCGGCAGGTAATTATGATCTGGTTGAGCGTTTTTGCGAATATGCTCAGTCGAAAGGCCAGCCTTCGCCGGATTGGGAAGTGATGCAGTGGCAAGCTATGGCTGCGCAAGGGCGTGTGGCGCAGGCATTCAAAAAAGGAGTGGCGCGTCTGCAGACTCGAACCGGCGAAGACTTGACCGCCTTGATGGTTTTGCATGGTCTGGCAAAACAACTTGGTGAGAAAGCGGTCGCTACGGATATTCTCAAGCGCGTCAACAAAGTGGCTTTGGTGAAAAGTCGCAAAGATCGCTCGGCGGCAGATTTGGTGGCCCTGGGGAAAGCAGCTTCTGCGCTTGGCGCGGATCCAGGGAAGGTGATCAGTCAATATTTTGAGCCTGCCAAAAAGAAAAAATCAGCGCCGAAGTTCAAAAATCTAACTCCCTATGACGTGGTAGCCGCCTATGAAGCGGTGGGCAATCTGGCGCTGGAAAAAACTGATTTCGCCAAAGCGGCCAAAGAGTTTGGCGCCGGGCTAAAATTGGCATCCAACCATCCTGATCTTCTGTTCGGTATGGCGCAGGCCTTTTATCCCTCTGACCAGAGGAAAGCTCTGGGATATTTGAATCGCATGCTGCAGATTAACCCGACGCATGAAGGGGCGTTGTTATTATTGGCGCAGCAGGCGATTGGTGCGGAAAATTTTATCGAAGGCAGCACTCATCTGGATCGGGTTTTGTCCTTCAATGAGGCCAGTCCCCGGGCCTGGGCGATGAAGGCGGCGCTGGCTGAGTTGACTTCAGCCGACGTCAAAACCGCGGCGATGTATCGTGAAAAGGGATTAAAGCAGTGGGCAAAAAACCCACAAGTTGATCATGCGATTGGCAAGCTATTGACCAGGGCTTACCGCTTTGAAAAAGGGGCGCAGTATCAGCGACAGGCGCTGGTTATGGATGAGAGCTTTCAGAGTGCCGCCTTGCAGTTGGCGGATGATCTCCTCCGGCTTGGTGACGAAGAGGACGCGTGGAAGTTGGCCGCCGCTGTAGCTAAGGCTGATCCTTACAATGTAGCAGCTTTCAATCTTGGGTTGTTGCACGATGAAATGGAGAAATTCATCACTCTTGAGACCAAAGATTTTGTCATACGCATGCCCAAAAGTGAAGTCGGCATTTATGGTGATCACGCGCTGTATTTATTGACCGAGGCCAAGCAGGTTCTCTGCCAGAAATATGGGCTTGAATTGGATGAGCCTATTTTGGTTGAGTTTTTTCCCAATCAACAGGATTTCGCGATTCGAACTCTGGGTAATCTTGGCGGTGCTGGAATTCTGGGCGCGTGTTTTGGATCGGTCATCACGGTGAACAGCCCCGGAGGACTGGCTGCTGAACGAAACAACTGGGAGGCAACTCTGTGGCACGAATTTTGCCACGTCGTTACTTTGACTCTGACCAATAACCGGATGCCGCGCTGGTTGAGTGAAGGCATTTCCGTTTATGAAGAGAGGGAGCGCAATCCGGCCTGGGGGCAGAGCATGACGCCGCGCTATCGGAAAATGATTTTGGAGGAAGAGGCGCTTACGCCCATTCGTGAATTGAGCAGTGCTTTTTTGAATCCCAAAGATGGCGAGCATCTGATGTTTGCCTATTACGAATCCTATTTATTTGTCGACTATCTTATTCGCAAGTTCGGCATCGAATCGTTGCGAAAGATTCTTAAGGATCTGGGAGCGGGGGTGCTGATCAATGATGCCATCGCAAGGCAGACCGGTCCGATGAGGGAGTTGGAGAGTGACTTTGCCGATGAAGTTAAAATCCTGGCGATCAATCTTGGTCCGGGTGTTGATTGGACGGATCCAGATCCAGAAAAGGTGGATTTGGATGTCACTGCGGTCGTTGAAGCTTATACTAAGGCGCACCCAGATAATTTCAGGGTTCGCCAAATCCACACGTCGAATTTGCTGGCCTCCCAGAGGTGGAAAGATGCAGTCAAATCCGCGCTCTGGATGATTGAACTTTTTCCGGAGTATATTGATGTTGATAACGGCTATGAGATGAAAGCGGCTGCGCACCGGGGTTTGGATCAGCCCAGGGAAGAAGCAGCCGCCCTGCGCGAATTGGCCTGGCGCTCTTCGGAGGGCTTGAATGCGTATTTGAGGCTTGTCGATATCGATATGAAAGCCGGTAATTGGAAAGAGGTTTTGAAGAATTCCAACCGGGTTATTGCAATCAATCCATTTTTAAAACAGGCCCACTGGAGTCGCGGTCAGGCCTGGGAGGGATTGGGTGAAAAAGAAAAAGCGGTGGCTTCTTACCGACGGATGCTGGCTCTGAAACCGGTGAACCCAGCCGAGGTGAACTTCAGGCTTGCGCGATCACTCCAGCCCAGTGATCCGCTACAGGCTAAACGTCATATTCTCGATGCTCTGGCGGATGCTCCGAGGTATCGTGATGCGCGTAAACTGTTGCTCAAGATGGCAAAATCTGAAAGTGTGTCAGGAGCGCCAAAGGCTGGGGTTGAAGCCAAGGGTAAATGACGAGTTGAGACAAACTATGAAACAAAGAAGGCTTTCAGTATTATGGGTGGCATTTGTGTCATTACTTTTCGGGGCCGGTTTGTGGGTGTGGGGCAGGGATCTGCCAGTGTTTTCGCAGGTGACTAACCCGGAGCCGACGAATTTTGGATCGAAAGATTCCGAAGTGCCTGAGGATCCCCGGGAAGCTCGCGGAGGACAAATGTATGACTTTCCTACCTGGCCAATTAGTAAAGAGGTGCCCAACGATGTGTTTACCTTTGCACGTTTGCGATATACCTCGGGTATGTGGCAACGGCACACGCCGAAATGGTTGATTGATTACCCTGACGCTGATCTGAATTTCTCTTATCGGTTGCAACAGCTTACCTCCCTAGAGGTGAATCCCAAAGGCGCGATAGTGGATATTGATGAGGAGCAGTTGAGGCACTATCCGTTTATCTACATGATCGAGCCGGGGAACATTTACCTGACGGATGATGAAGCGCGAATTTTGCGTGAGTATCTGCTCAACGGTGGATTCATGATGGTTGATGATTTTTGGGGCACCGACGAATGGGAGGGGTTTTATCAGGGGTTTAAGCAAATTTTTCCCAATCGGGAACCCGTGGAGTTGGAGTTGGATCATCCGATTTTTAATATGGTATTCCAGATTGATATGAAGCCCCAGATTCCAGCAGTCGGCATTGCCATGCAGGGGCGCAGGTCGGGCATTACTTACGAGTGGAACAAGCCCGGTACCGAGACCCCGCATTACCGGGCGGTTTATGATGATGAAGGCCGGATGTGTATGATTATCTGTTTCAATACAGACCTGGGTGATGGTTGGGAAGAAGAAGGAACCGACCCCTGGTATTTTAAAACATTTTCGGAAAAATATGCTTATCCTCTGGGCATCAATATCGTTTTTTATGCGATGACTCATTGAGGGGAAGAAGCTAGAAACGAGGAGATAGAAGTTAGAATTCTAAAATCGTTACATTTATCATGAATAATAAGTCAGAGAAAAATCCTGTAGCAGAACGCCAATTGGTCGAGAAGTTGGCCGAAGCTCATGGCGCGATTGGTAAGGAGCTCGGGAAAGTGATTGTCGGGCAGAAAGAGGCGGTGGAGCAAATGTTGATCGCTTTATTGTCGGGTGGGCATTGTCTGATCACCGGAGCGCCGGGTCTCGCTAAAACCTTGCTTGTCAAAACTCTGGCCCAAGTGTTTCACTTGTCCTTTCATCGAATTCAGTTCACCCCCGATTTGATGCCTTCCGATATCACTGGCACGGAGATTCTGGAGGATCGGGACAATGGAAAACGTGAACTGGTGTTCAGCCGTGGCCCGATTTTTGCCAACATCGTTCTTGCAGATGAAATTAACCGTACACCACCCAAAACCCAGGCAGCTTTGCTGGAGGCGATGCAGGAACATCAGGTGACAGTTGCGGGAAAAACCATGCCTTTGGAAGAACCCTTTTTTGTGCTTGCGACACAGAACCCCATCGAGATGGAGGGCACCTATCCTTTACCGGAGGCTCAGCTCGATCGCTTCATGTTCAACATAGTGGTTAATTATCTAAGTGAAGATGACGAAGTGTTTTCGGTGGTGGCGAAAACTACCGGGGGAGTGAACGAGGCAGTCAAGCCGCTCTACTCTGGCGAAGATCTGATTCAGTGTCATGACATTGTGCGCCAGGTGCCGGTTGCCGAGGAAGTGGTTCGGTATGCTGTCCGGCTTGCGGTGGCTTCACGACCGGGTCAAAAAGGGGCTCCGGATTTTATCAATGAATGGGTGAATTGGGGAGCCGGCACGCGCGCAGGGCAGTTTCTCGTGCTTGGCGCCAAGACCAGAGCACTGCTTGAAGGGCGCACTCATGTGACCTTCGATGATATTCGAGTCCTTGCCCAACCAGTGTTGAGGCATCGAATTCTGATTAACTATCGCGCCGAGGCGGAAAACGTCACCGTTGACCAGGTGATCGAGCGCTTGATCGAAGCCGTTCCCGAGAAGAACTGATAGAATCCCATGCAAATGGTTCGTATGTATTGACTATTTGGAAAAGTTAAGGCATAATCCTACGGATCAGCTCGGGTGGTATGCCGGGTCATTTGATTCGATTCGCATCTAGTCACGACTTTTGTTGTAAGAGACAGTTACAAAAACTATGGGGTTCTCCTTTCGCAGTCTCTACAAGGACGACGGCCAACATGAGCAAGCGGCTGTGCTAGGGGTGTTGCCGCCGACAGCTGTTGTT
>JAADHD010000077.1:9015-13209 GCA_013152075.1 Verrucomicrobiota bacterium
GCTGTTGTTAATCCTGCTTCACCTCCAAAAACGATGGCAGGCATTCCGGGCCCGTTGAAGGGAGCGGGGCCCGTTACCAGAGCGACCAGTTTGCAAGTTGATACTTTGGGCTTCACTTCTTTGGATGAGCTTGAGCCGGAGCCGGAGCCGCGCATCGATAAAAATACAGAAACCACCCAGTCGTTCACTCAGCCATCAGTCGAACAGGCTGAGATCCGCCGTGCCTCTGCGCCCTCGGACTGCAACGGTGTGTGTGAAGCCGGAATTACCCTACGCGCCATTTTTGCCAGCTCGGAGGCGTTTACTCTTGAGCGCATTGCGGCCCTGACTGTCAAGCTGCCGGGGATCACCTCCTGTTTCATTAAATCCTCGGAGCATGCGGTTTTGGCTACCAGAGAGCAGGAAACTGTTCGTTCGGTCGAAGCGGTGACCGACTTTCCCCAGATAGAATCGTTTCAATCCGTCTGTGATCTTCTCAAAGTCGGAAAAATGAGCGGACTCATGATTCGTTCACAAGGTGAGCCGATTTATTGTTTTGCTTCTGCAGGTGTTTCCCTTGTGAGCAGGCATTCCGGAGAGAACTTGGAACCTGGCCTGTGGGAAAAGCTAACTCTGATTACCCAGTCGGTCGCAGAAATGAACCTGGCTGACTGATTAAACGATAATTCGGCTGTTTTCGGACAAAATTGGCGAATAAAGCTCCAGATTTGATCCTTTGAAAGTGGGTGGCTTTGTGGTAGACTCTTTTTCAGTGTTGGGTGCAGGGCGTTCAGCACCAAATTGACTGCATTTGTTTGAATTATGTTGGATTTAATTTTCAAAGGAGGACCGTTGATGTGGCTTCTTCTCGGGTGCAGCATTCTGGCGATCGCCATTGCATTGGAACGTTATTTTCATTTCCACCGTTCACGAATTGATGTAGGGGATCTGCTCCATGGTTTGAGAAACCTGATCCGGAAGAAGAATTTCGCTGAGGCTATTCATGAATGTGCAGGCACTCCTGGGCCAGTATCTCGCGTGATCCATTCTGCGATTCTTCATCACGGCTCACCTCGGGCGGAGTTGAAGGAGATTGTGCAAGAAACCGGTCAACTGGAGGTGCCTAAATTAGAAAAGCATCTCGCTGTTTTACTTTCCATTGCTTATGTCGCTCCTTTGATCGGTCTGCTCGGTACTATTCTGGGTTTGGTGAATACCTTTGTTCAGGTAAATACTTCGGGTGGCTATGCGACGGCTACAGAAATATCCAAAGGCGTTTATGAGAGCCTGATCAGTTCCGCTGCAGGTTTGATGGTAGCGGTGCCGACTTTTGTGATTTATTCGTTTCTGGTCGCGTACACCAAAACGCTGATGCATGACATGGAGCGAGGCGGTATCGAAATCGTAAATATCATCTCCGAGAATCGTGATCATCATTCGGAAATCATTGAGTTTGATCAAAGTGCTGCCGAGAAAAAATCTGTCAGTGAAGGTGAGAAAACCGGCGACCAGGATGAGCGTCGCGAATCCGGAAGTCACTGATGAAACTCGAATCCACACTGCCGAATCGAGCGGCTTTTCTTTATTCCGCTCCTGTAGTGGACGTGGTATTGCTTATGCTGATCTTTTTTTTGCTGGGCTCTAATTTCATTCTCAAATCGGGCATTTCCGTTGAAGTGCCATTTTCAGAATCCAGCTTACCACCCATTGAGCGCTCGCACATTATTACCCTGGCTCCTGGGGAAAACCTGCGTATCTATTTCAATGAAGACCGTGTGACTTTGGATGAGTTGAGCGAAAAGTTGGAGGAAAATGCAACTACGGACAAGGTGCATCAGGTGATTATCCGGGCAGATAAATCAGCGGCTTTTGGCTCGGTGATTGAAATTTCTAATATTGTATTGCGACATGGTTACGATCTGGTCTATGCGACCAGTTCGGAAGAGGTGAATTGATTTCATGCCGGGTAAAGCAAATAGAAGTCTCGCAAAGGCTGTAGATGAGGAGGGGCGTCTGGTGTTTTCGTGGGATCGCAGACCCCGGGGTAGGTTTTGGTTGTGGGGCTTCGTTGTGTTGTCCTTGTTATTGCACGCTACCGGTTTTTATTTATTCCAGGTGGTATATCCCTCGTCCGGTCGTCTTGAACCATTCCCGGCGCGGGTATTGATCCTTGATGAGGAAAATGCAGCTAACGCGGCTCTGTTACAGGAACTGAATGACCGGCTGGTATTCCTCCAACCGGCTTCGGCGGGATCGGAGAGCCGCAAGGGCATAGATGACTTTTCGGTATCATTTCGTCCCTCGTTTGCAAAGCGGACGCCGCCCTTCCGCCAGGCACAGGGCGACGGAAAGAGGCCTATGCCTGGTGAATTGAGCGTATTACCTCCGGTTAGAGTGAAGCAGGAGGGGGCATCTGCTGGGTCTGAAGTAGCGCCTGTAGCGAATCCTTCCGCCGAAAAACCACCAATCAAGCAATAACATTTTCATGTTCCGAGTTACTCTTACTCACCTGATTTTGATATACATGGCGGTCCTGCTGGGGATCCTTTGTGTGGTGTGGTTCATTGGAGAATGCGTCAGGTTTCGACAGGATAAAAAAATGAGACGCTCGATGGTGGTCTGTGATATCTGCGGCCACAGTTTTGCGGATCCGTCAACTCGTGAGCTGTTGACCTGCCCCAGCTGTGGCCGACTGAATGAACGTGGAAGTGTGCGTGAAATTTAAAGGGTGTGGTGTTAATGCTGACTGTGAATGAGGGAGGTTTTGCTGAATTTTCACATCAAAAGTAGTCTGCTGTTGATAGCATGCGCTACATCGGGAGGGGAAATTGGCCTTGCAAAACAGGTAAAAGCATGGTGAATATTAGCCATTCTCCCTCGAAAGAAATGTTAGGAATATCATGGAACGAAGAGTCGTTATCACAGGCATCGGTGTAGTATCACCGATAGGAAACAATTTGGACACTTTTTGGGAAAACCTGATTGCCGGGAAAAGTGGTATTCAGCTGATCGATGCGATCGACACAGAAGCGTATGCCTGCAAGATTGGTGGTCAGGTAAATGATTTTGACCCTGCTCCGTATTTTGTCTCACACAAGGATGCCCGGCGGGCGGATCGATTCACTCAACTGGGAGTTGCGGGTGCCAAGTTGGCTTTGGATGATTGCGGCGTGGATTTTGACAAAGTCGACCGTGACCGATTCGGTGTCATGGTGGGTAGTGGTATCGGTGGCTTGAGCACCTTGGAAAAACAGCACGACACGCTGATGCATCGAGGGGCCGCCAGGGTGTCGCCTTTCACGATTCCAATGATGATCGCAAATATTGCCAGCGGCATTATTTCGATCGACCACGATCTGCGCGGGCCGAACATGTGCATCGTTACTGCTTGTGCTACAGCCAATCACAACATCGGCGAGGCTTGGAGGATGATTAAATTTGACGATGCCGATGTTTTTGTGGCAGGAGGATCCGAGGCGTCGATCACGCCAATGGGCTTGGCTGGTTTTGGTAACATGAAAGCACTGAGCACGAGAAATGACTCCCCTGAGGAGGCTTCTCGTCCTTTTGATAAAGACCGTGACGGATTTGTCATGGGGGAAGGAGCAGGCGCGGTTGTGATTGAAGAACTCGAGCACGCAAAAAAACGCGGGGCACGTATTTACTGTGAGCTGGTAGGTTACGGAGTATCTGCCGATGCTTATCATTTAACCTCTCCGCATCCCGAGGGGGACGGTGCCAGACGCTGCATGCAGATGGCCTTGAAACATGCCAAACTCAACCCGGAAGAGGTTGGGTATGTGAACGCGCATGGAACTTCCACTAGCATGGGAGACGTGTGTGAAACGAAGGCGATCAAAGCGACCTTTGGTGATTATGCTCACAATGGTTTGTTGGTGAGTTCCACTAAGTCCATGACGGGACACTTGCTGGGCGCCGCTGGTGGCGTGGAATTGGCGGCTTGTGTTAAAGCTTTGAATGAAGGGATCATTCCACCGACAATCAATCTCGACAATCCGGACCCACAGTGCGATCTCGATTATGTCCCGAATGTAGCGAGAGAAGTTCAGATCGATACCGCCCTGAGCAATTCCTTCGGATTCGGAGGCCACAATGCCTCGTTGCTGGTTAAGAGCTTCGAAGGTTAGTTCTGTGCGGGCTTTGTCTGGCCTATTGCCGACAAGCCGTGCTTGCGATCAATATGTCAGTAGTGAG
>JAADHD010000086.1 GCA_013152075.1 Verrucomicrobiota bacterium
CCGCAGCCGAAGCCGCCGCCCCACCAGTAAAAATTGCACCCGCACCAGCGGCCAGCTTTTTAGCAAAATCTCGACGGTTGGGAAGATGGGGGCTATCTGACATGGCGCACGGTAGAGTCCTCCTACCGGGAGGTCAAGATATCGGTCGGATCAACCTATTACTCAAACGACCTTGCTCGATATTGAATATCCCCTCGCGATGCATCATCAATTCCCCCGCCACTCCCTCGGACTCACCCCTTTCAATTCCTTGAACAGACGATTAAAATTCGACAGCGATCCAAAGCCCACCTCATAAGCCACTTCCGAAATCCCCAGATCTGATTCCCTCAACTGCTTACACGCCTGACTGATCCTCAACTCACCGATGAAATGTGACAAATTGCGCCCTGTCATACGCTTGAAATATCGCGAAAAAGCCGCCGGACTCATGCCCGCCACACCCGCCACCGCATCAAGTGTAATCTCATTACTTAAGTTAGCATAAACATATTCATACGCACGATTGATACGCTGCCCGGCTTTATGATCACGCAAAGGCATATGACCGATACTGGACAAAAAACTCGCCGACTCGCTGGCATCAACGAGTTCACTCAAAATCTCCAATAAAATCAGCAAGCGTTTCAAATCAGACGCGTCCACCAGTTCTAGCAATCGCCTGCCAACTCTTTCACAAAGTTTACTGTCAGCCAAATAGCACAGACCCTGTCTGGCCAATGCCAGCATCTTCCTGATGTCTGCAAACTCCGAAGCACCACCCATTCTTTCTCCAAGAAACCCCTCGCCAAAATGCACCACCACCGCACGCGATTTTTCACCCCCCTCTCGCTCTCGACTGCGCCAGAAATGCGGCAGTTCAGCACCCAGTAAAACCAGATCACCGGCGACATAAGGCTCCATGCTGTCGCCGACAAAACGCTCCCCGCTGCCTTCCAGAATGTAAGTCAATTCACACTCTGGATGGAAGTGCCAGGGCGCATCAAAAGCTTCCTGATCGATCTCCAAAACCGCAAACGATCCTTCTACCTCCGCATCAATTTTTTCAAAAACAGCCCGCATATCACATTATTATGACAAACTATTGACCTATATTCCACTATTAGATCAAAATATTGTCAGTATCAGACAATGCAAAGGTTGTTGGAGTGAGGCGTGATGACTAGAATCTGCTAACTTAATCACACACCCAGAAAAAATGTCTGACCCCATCCCAAGTTCAAACGACCCCTTCGAAAAAGCACGCAGCGAAGACGCCGTCCTATCCTGCCCGTTTCAGGGCGAAACCATCCCCATGATCTTGCGCCACGCAGACGTGCGTGCTGCCGCCAAAGACTGGAAAACCTACAGCTCGGATGCCCCCTTCCGGGTTCCCATCCCCTCGGAAGAAGAATTCCGCAGAATGCGCCAACTCCCGATCGAAACTGACCCACCCGAGCACACCGAATACCGCAAAATCGTCGAACCTTTTTTCAAACGCGCCAAAAACCCCGAGGTCATGGCTAAAATTGACACACTGATCGACAAACTGGTTGGTGATGCTTTGAGCAAAGATTCCATCGAAATCGTCAGCGAGTTTTCCCTGCCACTGCAATCGCGCGCCCTCACCCATCTTCTCAATTTACCCGAATCGGAGGCCGACACCTGGATCTCATGGGGCATCCATGTTTTTGGCGACAAGTCAGGGGATGGTAGCGGACACTCTCTGGAAGACTACATCGAAAACCAATTTGACCGTGCTCTCAAGAACCCCGGCGATGACTTCTTCAGCGCACTCACCAAAGCGACTTATCAAGGCCGCTCACTCACCCACGAAGAAATGCTAGGTTTTGCCAATCTCACTTTCGCCGGCGGTCGCGACACCGTTATCCACACGGTCTCCTCCATCTTCCATCACCTTGCCAATCACCCGGAAGCGCTCGAATTCCTGCGCGAAGATCCGAAACGCATCGACCTCGCCTCCGAGGAGTACTTTCGTGTCGCCTCCCCGCTCACCCACATCGGAAGAGTTTGTCCAGTCGATACCGACGTGCATGGTTTCGAGGTCAAACCCAAGGGCCGTGTCTCCCTGTGCTGGGTTTCGGCCAATCATGACGAAAGCGTCTTCGACCAACCCCACGAAACCAAACTCGACCGCAAACCCAATCCCCACATTGCCTTCGGAGCAGGCACCCACCTCTGTCTCGGAGCGCCACACGCGAGGCTGTTGGTGCGTACCTTACTCAAAAAACTCTCAACACAGGTTGAAAGCATCAACATTCTCGAAGAGCAGCCACTCATTGAAGATGAAGCGGCTTACCGTCGTTCAAACGGTTTTGCCTCCCTGGTCACAAACCTCAAGGCGCTCTGAGCCTTCGGTCAAACAGTTATATCGCTTAAACTGGTGCCATTCCTATTAAGTGGTAACTACTTCTTCTTCGTCATGGCCTGAAGATAATCGAGCAGGCTGGCGAATTCATAAACGGTAAAATTCCCCATCAAGCCCGGTGGCATGATCGATATTGGCAGGGTGTCGCGTTTGGCGATATCCGATTTTTTGAAAATGTGCTCCTGTGAGACAATGTCGCGAATAGTAACTTGATCGCCCTGCTCGTCGGTCACAAATCCCATCACTGGGTTCCCTTTTTTTGGAGTTATGATATTGGTGGCAAATCCTTGGGCTATAGTTTTGTTAGGGTCGAGAATAGCTTCGGCTATTTCAGGGCGTTTGTAGGTCTCAAAAATATTCCCAAGATAAGGGCCTTTTTGCGGCTGATCCTGATTGGTAGTATGACAGGCCGCACAAGTTGCGCGGGCAAAAACAGATTCGCCCAGGGTGGTGTCGCCTTTGTGCTTGAGAACTTCGGCAAGCGCCGGTTTCGGATCGAGAGTGGATATCTTTGCTGTTTTATCAGCACCTTTTGGCTGAATTTTTAACCGCCCAGCTGCTTTCTTCGCTGCTTTGGCGACTTTCGGCAGAGGATCATTCATCGCAATGCGGATGCGATCATCGAGGAAATGATTCTTCGCGCCTGCAGCCACGTTCATTAACAGAATCTTGTGTTGCGAATTTTTCCAAGCGAGATCAATCGCTTTAGCCGACATTTCGCGGGACTCGGGGCTACCGGTCTTCCGAGATGCCAGTTCTAACACTGCCAGATTTGCCCAGCGGGCTTTCGGCGAATCGAGCTTTCCGGCCGCGATTTTTTCGAGAACAAGATGATGGTTCTCCAACTTCGGAGCACTGAGAAATGCGGTCTTGCCTGTCTCATATTCTTTGCCAGAACCTTTTTTTAATTTATCGAGACTTACAAGAGCGGTGAGCATTGAGGGCATGACTTCTTTATCATCGGATTTAGCCAAGACTTGAATCGCTGCTGCCAATGTCGCCGCTTTTGAATCCACGTTACGAGCGGCTTTCAAAACGAGAGGCATGCCGCCTTCGGGCATATTTTCACTGACTGCGATTTGGGCGACCGCGTCGGGAATGAGCGATTCATCAGTCGCTGCCATGGTGATGACACGCCGCAGAGCGTCATCGGACTGAATGCGGTTGCGGTTCATCTCTTTGACTAAAAAGACGACTTCACCCGCGTCGTCGGAGACAAGAACGGTTTTCAAAGCGATGAGTATTTTCCGGGATTCAGACCACGTTTCAAGTTGATAATACGGCCCACGGGTATCAGGGCGGGTTCCCCAGCTTTGGCCAGCCCACTCGCCTTCGTGATGATGGAGTCGGCACAGAGTGGCGATGATATTTTTTCGAGCAACGGGGCTTTTCTCCGTGGCAAGGCGAGAGATCAGAGCATTGACGACAGCCGGATCGTGCATCCGCATCAGTGCGAAGGCCGCGCCCTGCCCCTGTTTTTCGGAATCAAGAACCGCAAAACAGGCTTCGCTTGCGCCAAGTTTGGCGAGCGCTCGAAAAGCTACGTGGGCGACGGCCGGGTCGTCGCTTCCGAGATGATTCGCAATTGCGGTTACGATTGCACTCGATTTCATGCCCTGCCTTGTTGCGGCAATCATCGCTTCTACTTGTCGCCTGGGATCCTTGAGTTCCAATCCCCTGTTGATAAAATCGCTCGCCAGCTTCGATTTTTTTCCGTCCGCAAATTTCAAATCACCAAAAGCGCGTGTCGCAAATGCAGCAATCGCAACATCACTTTCTGCTATTTTTATGAGATTGTGTAGAGCAGCCATACTATCGCCCTGCTGAGAAATAGCAAAAACAGCTGCTATTCTCGCCTCCAGTGGCTTTTTCTTATTTTCAGCGAGCGTAACGAGCGCTTCCCTTGTTTTTTGATTCGATGCTCGTCGTAACAAAGCACGCTGCGCCGCCATCGTACGGATTCGGCTCGGCGAATCCAGAGCAGCAACCAGCTCGGTATCGCTGAGCTTTTCATAGTTCGGTAGCGGCTCGGGCGTGTAACCCTTCGGCGTGACGCGAACAATGTAACCCTGCTCGGCACCTTTCCAGCCAAAGGTCGCCGGTCCGCGCCAGCTTGCCTGATAGACTGCGCTCATGCCATCGACATCAGCATCGGTTGGACGGGTCATTTTGATGAAGGGCTGCGGGGAGGAGGTTTCTTCGAAAGTGGCTCCTTTTCGCTGCACAGAGTGATGGAAAAGGGCTCCCTTTCCCCAATCACAGGTGAAAGGTGCGTTGGCCCA
>JAADHD010000231.1 GCA_013152075.1 Verrucomicrobiota bacterium
ATGCCGACGCTCAAAATGCCCCTCCTCTTCCTCGGTGCGAGCAATGCCGCGGAAGAAAAATACGATCACCAGTAACGAAGCGGTCGCCAAGCCCCCGGAGAAATAAAACAAGGTCGTCAAGCCACTGCCCGCAACCACCCCTGCCATCAATCCACCCACAACCCGGGATGTTCCGCCCACCATCATCGTATAAACCCCTTGGATCGAATTACGAAACTCATTGCCCGCCAGACGATTGAAAAACATCACCGGCACCACATACAGCGCCAGGGCTTCCAAGCCGTGGCCAATTTGGGTGATCAAGACCACGCGGATATCCGGAAACGTAGCCAACAACAGCATCCTCAAAGCCATAAAAAACAAACCAGCGATCAAAATCCCCTTCAAGTGAATCCACCGCTGCAAAGTTGGCATCATCAGTGTGAAAAATATTTCCAATACCACCCCGATGCTCAAATACAAGCCGATCTGCGAAGCTTTAATACCAATGACTTCCGCGTAATACACCGAGATGTATCCATAATATGCAGTCGTTGCAGCAAAGGCCAATACCAGCCCCAGAGAGAGAAACCTCGCTTCGGGTGATATCAAAACCTTCAGTGCAGCTATGGTAGGTAACCCGGACTGCCCACTCTCCCGCGAGCCTTCATCCTGCGATTCAAGTTCAGTCGCTTTGACCGTTGGCAAACGGAAACTATTAATCATGCTCAGTAGGCAAAATGCCACCGCACATGGCACAATCACCGATGACGGGCATTCAAAAAATTCGATCAAACCATAGAGCAATAAACTCGGCACAATAAACCCCGTCGTGCCCCAGACCCGAACCATCGGATAGGAAGATACAGGCTCTGCCCTTAATCGACATTGCTCCGCATAAGAAAAATAAAACCCATCCTGCAGCGGCAACATCGCCACAAATCCCATCCCATAAAATAGAAACAAGATCAGGGTGACCGTGACTGACGATGAAAAATAAATTGCTGCCAAAATCAGGGCCGTGAAACTGAAAGCCACGGCAAGAATTCGCCGTGTATCAATCCGCTTGTCCGCCAATAGAGTGATCAAGGCCGGCGAAATCACCATCGCTACACTCATCAAGGCCCCAGATAAACCAACGTGGAACGCTGAAAAACCCTTGTCAGACATAAGATATACCGACAACAAAGGCACCAAGCTGCCCATGACCGCATAAGAAAAAAAATACTGTGCCTTGATCGCCCGCATTCGTCCCCAAGAGTCCACCCATCCCCGGATATTGCATGAAGTTTTTCTCGGCAAATGAGAATGCAAACACTTTGCGACATTCACGTCGTAGAACGTATTTCCTTGCGAAATCCAATCTTCATGGAAACAGTAGGAACTATTCAAGATCGCGGGATCATTTTTACGTTTGACCCACCAATCTAATAATGAGCCCTTAGCTCAGCTGGATAGAGCAACGGATTTCTAATCCGTAGGTCACAGGTTCGAGTCCTGTAGGGCGCGCTTTTTTTAATAAAGGCCGAATTACTCCCCCTTGCCCATCATGATATAGACGGGACTTTCGGTGATTTTAAGTTTGATTGCATTTGAGCCAGCGTCCTGCGTTTCCACTCTGGCTATTGCCCCTTCTCTGACTGGCATCTGTTCGATTTTTAAAATCTTGCCGGGTAAACCTTCAATCCTGGCATCCAATTCCCTACCTGTTCCTGTCGGAGACCAAGCCAACCAAATCACCTGATTATTGATGCTGGCATGCACGAATTCATACACATACAATTCCGCTTCCTCTTTCCGGATGATTCGATTAAAACGATATTCACCCAGTGTTTCGTAAAAATGTTTCACTGCCCAAAATGACATTTTGGGTTCGAACTTACGGGTAAGTCCCGAAGCCGCATGCACTGATGCTTTATCATCATCGTCGTAAAAATAAATGTAGGCACGATCAACGTCTCGTTCCGCGAAACAGAATATCGATCGAATCAGGTATTGAGCCTGCTGCAAATCACTCACCCCGACCCAGTTCAGCTTTTTGGCCGATCCAGTTTTTTCAATGCCTCCGGCGTACTTGAATCATAGCCAAATTCAGTAATCCAAATTTCCTTACCCATTGCGTTTTTGTCACGCCATGCAATGACTTCATCCACGGTCTTCAAGTAAATCAATTCGGGGTCTTCCGGATAGCTACGCGCCCATGGGCTTTGCCCTTCTTTTTTTGACTTCTCCGCATAGGTATGGAGGTTGATAACATCGTAAAGACCTTTGGCCTCACCGGATGAGAACGTTTCGCCCAGGGATTTTTCATATTTATTCGCGGTGCCGACATGCGCAGCAGCGGTGACTATTTTCACTTTACTGTCGGCACTGCGAATGCCCTTAGCCATCTGAATGAAAAGGCGCTGGTAAAGATCATCGTTAAAATCACTGCCCGGCTCGTTCCCAATTTCTATCGATGAGACAAGCTTCTGCTCACCTGACGGGCCAAAATAACTCGCCAGTTCGAAGCCATACCTGTAAGCCCATTCCTCCTTGCCCTCCCAAAGTTTCAGATAGTCTTGATTACTTTCTCCAAATTGGCCAAACATGGCGCACAAGTCTATCGTGAAACCCTCTTTCGCCCACTTGCCATAAACCTGTTCATTCCAGTTAACTTTATTTACGCAAACAGGAAACGTAAGCTCATCCCCTGGCTGCTTAACATCCCAGTTCATGCTATGGTAATTACGAACCAGAGCACACACTTGCCGGTATAACTTGGGTCGAAACTTATAGTGCCCATTCAGACCGATAAAATCTTTCATAAGCGGCTTCGCCTGAGGTGTGTCGTCTTCAGGAAGAAGCTTGTCGCGATCCGTAACAGATACATCTCGACTACATGACGCTGCAAAGAGGCAGCACAGCACGGTTATTGAGAAAATTCTAATCATAGATTGAACCTTATAGCAAAATTACATGCGTCTACTCACACCCTTGAAATCGCCGCTCTATTTCCTGACATGATTGACTAGGGCCGCATCCTGTTCAAGAATGAACTTGTGCTCCAACGACCTTTCATCTTGAAGACCTCTATCATGAATATCGCCTTTCGAAAACACCTATATCTTACCCTCATTGCCTGCATGGGCTGTTTGCTTACGGGGGGCGGAAATCTACCAGCGGAAGAGCCCTTTTCTATCGTGGTTTTGCCAGACACTCAGGGCTATTGCGATACACGCCACAAACAAGCCGCCCGCACTTGGAAAAACGGCGATTTGCGCCGCTATTTTTTCAAGCAGACGGAATGGGCTCGCGACAACAAGGAGCGGCTCAATATTTCCTTTCTAGTGCACCAAGGGGACATCGTCCAGACCGACTACCCAGAGGAATGGGCCATCGCCAAGGAAGCCATGAGCACACTGGACGGCAAGGTTCCCTACTGCATGTGCCTGGGAAACCATGACATGGGATACCAGAAGACCGATAAGGATGAACACTCCTATACCACCGCAGTCAATCGCACCACTCACTTCAATGAATACTTCCCGCGCGAAAAATTCGCCAAGAGATCTGAGTTCGGCGGCACCTTTGACAAGAGCCTACACGACAACTCTTGGTATCACTTTG
This sequence comes from Verrucomicrobiota bacterium, assembly GCA_013152075.1. Lineage (GTDB taxonomy): Bacteria > Verrucomicrobiota > Verrucomicrobiia > Verrucomicrobiales > DEV007 > JAADHD01. The sequence goes on from JAADHD010000231.1 coordinate 3,589, forward strand.
AAGCGGCTGGAATGAAATTCATAATAGTGGCACTGGAATGCAAACCCCGTGACGCAGTGTTGGCCTGGGCAAACCAAGTAGTCAAGGAGCACCCTGATCATCGCGTGATCGTGCTGACACATTCTTACCTGAATGCCAATAAAACCAGAACGGACCGCGGCATGAAAATCGAGGGAAATCTGGGACAACAAATGTGGCAGAAATTTGTAAAAAAACACAAAAATATCTTCATGGTCCTATGTGGTCATGTGCTGGGGGAAGCCCTGTTGACCTCCACCGGCGATCATGGCAATCAAGTCCACCAGATCCTCAGCGACTTCCAAGGCCTGAACAACGGCGGCGAATCATGGTTGCGCTACATGACCTTCCAACCCGACTCAAACAAGATCGAAGTCTTCACTTACAATCCCGATTTGGAGAAATTCGATGATAAAGCCTCCAGCCGCTTTGATTTGGATTACACCATGAGCAAGCCCTAACGTAAGCGTCTTAAAATTCACCCCATAGAGTGCGAGGGGATGGATGCAGGGATTGTGAGAGCATTAGGCTATCTGCCGTAATTTTTCACGACTCAGGATCTCCGGTGCCAACTTCTCGGGGGTAAGCTCTGCCGCCTGTTTCGGCGTAGCATTCATAGGGAGTCGTCTGAACACTTCCTCGAAGTAGAGCTCCGGATTAATACGAACAGCTTTACAGTTAGCTATCAAGGTGTAGAGCAAGGCATTGTTTACTCCGGCTTCCGCACTACCAAAGAACAGATAGTTCTTCAATCCCAGTTTGGCTGGACGGATTGCATTCTCGATCAAATTATTGTCGATGAGCACCCGGGCGTCACTTAAATAAGTTTCCATTTCATTCCATCTCCCAAGGGCGTAAGTGAGCGCTTGCCCCAGTTTACTTTGCGGGAGGTGCCCCAGTTTGGCCAAGGCTGTTATCTCCGCGAGCAGTTGCTCACATACACCTCGGCTCTGCGTCCGCCGGATCAACTCCCGACAGGCAAGCGGTGTGTCGCCTTCCCTGAACCAATGCTCGATTCGGTAGAGTTTCTGGATTCCTGCCATGATGGCTCCGGCGCATTCGGGGCTTTCATCCATAGCATCAAAAAACTTCCTGCGGATGTGGGCCAAACAGGCGGCTAGCTTAAGCTCGTCAACTTTAGCGGCCAAGGCGAGGTAAACCTTGTAACCATCACTCTGGATGATCTCGACATCCCAAAGAAGATTCCCCTTTTCGTCCTTGCCCAGCATCTCCTCCAGATGCACGCCGCCACGTCCAAGCCGCCAGTCAAACCAGACCATGCTTGTTTCAGGATCACGGTAGACCCACAGGTAGCCTTGTGATGTCTTGCCCATGCCTGGATCGAGGTATTTCATTGGCGTTTCGTCAATTTGTAAAATCCTTGACCGGGCCAACGAACATTTGATGACTTCTCCTATAGGTTTGAGATGTTGGGCCGCCGCATGCACCCAGGCATTGATCGTGCCACGACTGAGTTCCACTCCACTTTGACGAAGGATCCGACCTGACTGTCGGTAATGCGGTAGATGATCAAGATGCTTGTCCACAATGAGCTGACCCATCAAAATGGGTCCGCACAGGGTGCCAGGTATGCTTGGCTCGGGTGCGGGGGCAACTACCGGGGGCTTACTGCGATCCTCCTTGCGTTTGTATTTTTTGCGCCGGGTACGGTTCCAGCCGATTCTGGCTCGCACCACTTCGAGTTCGTCGTGCGGATCTTCTTCGCCGATTTCCACAAAAGATTGCGGATCGGCCAACACCTCCTCGGGGACAATGATTTTTTCGCTCAGAACAGGAAGGTTGCGCGGGAAGAGTTCTTTCTTCTTGCGCCGCTTTACGGGCCGGTTTGATTCGGTGGAGTTTTCGGACCCGGTGATTTCATCCTCCCCGTCTTCCTCGACGGGTTCGGACTTTCCCAGAAGTTTTTCCCCCTCCTTGAACTGCAAATCTATTTGCATCGGATCCAAGCGCTCCGAGGAACTCCCGAACAATCTCTTTTGCAGGGCGGCAATGATCTCGTTCTTGCGTTCGAGTTCGACTCTTTGAGCGGCAAACTCCTCCTGAAGACGGGTATGCGCGCAAAGAACAGCCTTTAGCTGCTCTTTTAATTCCGCGATCTCTTTTTCAACCTTTCCCATTTCCTGTTAATACTAACATAGATAATAGGAATGTAAACGGAGTAATGGTTTTTCATGTAATTTTATTCAGCTCGTTCATACCAGGGTTTGAAGCTGGCCCCGCGCAGATCAACCCCGTCGAGTATCATTTGAAGAGCCTCGGGCTTGAGCTTGATTTTTTGTTGCCCAGATGCGCTTGCTTTCGGCCAACTGAAGCGGCCTTTTTCCAAACGCTTTGCCGCCACCCACAGGCCAGTGCCATCAAAATAAAGTAGTTTGATGCGATTGTAGCGCTTGTTGGTGAATACGAACACCGTATCGCACTCCAGTCGATGATGTTCGAGGTGGGAGCTGGCCAATGCAAAAAGCCCGTTGAAGGACTTGCGCATGTCGCAGGGTTCCAGAGCGACGAAGATTTTCAGCGCGGCGTTGCCGAGAGCAATCATAGGGCACCTCCTTCTTCCAATATCCGCAACGCGATGATGAACTCGGCAGCTAGAGGAATGGCTGATTGGTTCTCAATGAGCAGACTCAGCCCTTCGCTACAGCGAATTACCAGACGCGGAGTAATTGAGGTTGGGATTGCGATTTCGGCAAAGCTCGCGTCCTCGTATTTGAGAACTGACCCTGATTTTGCCGACCGGCTTGTTTTTCGTCGTTTATTTGACATGGGAAATCCTACCGATTTCCTCAGGCTTCGCTACGGGGTCAATTTTAAGACGCTTACTAATAGTCGAACATGTGCTAGATGGAAAAGAGCTCCAACCTTACCATGCTGTTGCATGCGCACTAAAAGACTGTATGCCCCGCGAAGACTCAGTGAGCGCATCTAATTCACCAGATTGGGAAGCTCTTATACTCATTGGATATGAGCAGTTTAGAGCGCATGAAAAAACCTATAACACCCCGTCTACACTGGAAGATTTTAATA
>JAADHD010000080.1 GCA_013152075.1 Verrucomicrobiota bacterium
TCGAGCACTGGATTTTTACTTAGATTGATCTGAAGTAGGTTTAGGCCTCTTCGTTCTGCACCCAGGCTTGGCTAGGATTTCCACATAGAATGATTCCAGCTTCTTTTCCTCAGCGCTATCAATGGATTTCCCGATATCAGCTACGTGAACCACCGTTGCTTCCTCAGCGCAGGCTCCAAATTTGCAGTCAAAATCCCAGAAATCGACGCCTTCAGGTAGATCTTTGTTGCGTTCACGTTTGATGTATTTTTTTACATCACGTCGCACGGCTTCCACTAGTCGGGCGGCTTTGATTTTTGGGTGTGTTAAGCTGAATGTTTTTTTCATGTCTGCCGGTATGTGTGAATTGAACCTAACACGAGGACTTACAACTATTCAAATAAGGAGGCTAATTGTTGAAATAAAACTGCGAAAAATTTGTTCATACGGCCCTCTTTGATCTACTCTGTTCGATTCAGCAATCCATAAAAATGAAATCGACCCCAATTTCTCGCAGCGCAGCTTTTCTAGGAATAGCTTTTCTGACTCTGACCGTTTTCTCCGAGCAGCTGATTTCCAAGGATGATGCTATCCCTGCAAAACAGCAAAAATTCACATTCGTGCAAATGTGCGACACGCAGTTGGGGATGGGTGGTTATGAACATGACGTAACTACATTCAAAGCAGCCGTGAAAAAAATCAATGCGATGAAACCTGACTTTGTAGTGATTTGCGGGGACCTGGTGAATAAAGCCGATGACAAATCTTTCGCTGATTTCAATTCTATCAAGGAGGGCTTCACTTTGCCGTGTTATTGCGCTCCTGGGAATCACGATGTGGAAAATGAGCCGACGGCGGAGTCATTGCGCATTTACCGCGAAAAAATAGGCGAAGATTATTATTCTGTGGAGCATAAGGGTTACACCATTGTGGTGGCTAACACGCAATTGTGGAAAGTGCCAGTCGAAGGCGAATCAGACAAGCATGATGCCTGGTTTAAGAAGGCCTTGCTTGCAGCGAAAAAGAAAAATTCTCCGGTCATCATCGTTGTCCACTACCCCCTGTTCGTGAAACAGCCCGATGAGAAAGAAGGCTACTTCAACTTGCCGTCAGTGAAGCGTAAAGAAATTCTGCAATTATGCGAAGAGAACGGGGTAGTCGCGTTTCTGGCTGGGCATACGCACAAGCAAATCACTAATGAATACAAAGGAATTCAGCTCGTCAACGGGGAGACGACCAGTAAGAATTTTGACAAACGTCCGATGGGGTTTCGTTTGTGGAGCGTGGATGGGGAGAAGGGGCTGAGTCATCGCTTTGTGGAGGTGGAAGGTTTCAGGGAGCTGGTGCCAGAATAAATCAAAAATACGAGCGGCAAAAAGTGTCTCGCTATAAATGGTTGGTAGGCCTAATAAAGACAGTGAATGAACAGTCGTTTTATTGCATGTGTGCTTGGTATGATGCTTGCCTGTTTGAGCGCTTGTTCCGAAAAGCGTGTTGATACCCAATGGCCGTCTCGACCGATCAAGGTCATCGTGCCTTTTGCGGCGGGTGGTGGTAGCGATACCTTTGCCCGGCAGCTGATCCGTGAAATTGAAAACGAAGCTTTGTTGGATCAGCCATTGGTGGTGATCAATGTCGGCGGAGCCGGGGGGAGCATTGGCAGCCGGCGGGTAAAAAATGCGCGTCCGGATGGTTACACCATGCTGATGTTGCACGAGGGGATTCTGACCGCTCAGTATGCCGGTCGGGCACCCTACGGTCCAGACGCCTTTGAAGCAGTGGCTGGTACGGGCCGAATCGATATGGTTTTGGCGGTGAAGGATGATTCGCGGATCACGGATTTGAAACAATTGATGGATCAATCCGCGGCAGAACCAAGGAGTCTGAGTTTTGCGGCCAATATAGGGGCACCAAGTCACTTTGGCGGTCTGATGCTGGAAAAAGCCCAGCCCGGATCGATGTTCAAGTTTGTCCAGTTTGGTGGCGGTGCTGATCGTTTTGCCGCGATTGCCGGAGGGCATGTGGATTTGAGTATTTTTTCCGTGGAGGAATTCCTTCGTTACCGGGAGGGCGGGTTGCGGGCTGTTGCTGTTTTTGCGTCTCAACGTCATCCCGCCATTCCGCAAATACCTACAGCAAAAGAACAGGCTTATGAGGTGACCAGCTCCAGTATGCATTTCTGGTGGATGCCCAAAGGCACGCCGGATGAAATTCAAAAGCTGATGGCGGATGCAATTGAAAAGGCGATGGGCTCGGAGTCGATGAAAAAATTCATGGCTGACAGTTGGACTGAGCCGGTGGTACTGCGAGGAGAAAACTTGCAGAGAGAATTGGATGAGCGTGAAGTCAATATCAGCAAGGTGTCACTGCGGCAGATTGAGGTGCTGCCGAATTTTCCGATGTGGATTGGAGGCATCATTGCCATTCTGATAGCGATAGCTTTGTCGGGGCATTTTAAGAATAGGCAGCCTGATGTAGAAGCGGAGAAGGTGTTTGCCGTTTTCAATCGGCTGTCACTTACCTGTTACCTGATGACAGGCCTTTATGTTCTGGTGCTCTCGATGGCATGGCTGAGTTATCCGCTGGTGACTGCGATCTATATATTTGTCATGGGCAGCCTGATCGCTTCCTGGCGCAGGTCGGCGATGGTTCCACTTTTTCTTATGTCGTTGCTTATGGCTTTTGGCTTGTTTTATATTTTCACCAATGTGCTGGTCGTCGATCTGCCGGGATAATGTTATGATGCCGATTTTGGAATATCTGTTTTCTCCCTGGACCCTTTTGTTGATCGCATTGGGAACCTGGTTGGGGATTGTGGTTGGAGCGATTCCCGGCCTGACAGGTGCCATGCTGATTGCCTTGAGTTTGCCACTTACTTTTGCCATGGAGGGCACGGACGCGATGGTGTTATTGATCGCCATGTACGTGGGCTCGGTTAGCGGAGGATTGATCACCGCCACCTTGTTGCGAATGCCGGGCACGCCCGCTTCGATCATGACCACTTTGGATGGATACCCTATGGCGGTAGGAGGCAAACCGGGCAGGGCTTTGGGTTTGGGAATTGGAGCTTCCGGAGTTGGCGGGCTAGTCTCCTGGATTTTCCTGGCTTTGGTGGCTGGACCGATTGCTTCGGTGGCGCATCATCTTGGGCCGTATGATTTTTTTGCCCTGGTGATGATGGCGATGGCCTTGATTGCGCTGGTGAGCGATTCGATGATCATGGGATTGTTGTCGGGAGCTTGCGGCATTCTGTTCGCCATGCCCGGGGCTTCGCCGGCGACGGGGGACATTCGTTTGACCTTTGGTTTTATGGAAATGAATGACGGCTTCAAACTGTTGCCGGTGATGATCGGACTGTACGCCATGGGGGAAGTGGTGATCATGCTGCAAGGCAAAGAGAAAAAAACCGCGGCGGTGGCCATGAATCGCAGGGGTATGATGATGTCGTTGGCTGACTGGAGACGTCATGGGGTGAACCTTTTACGATCGTCTTTAATCGGCACGTGGATTGGTGCTTTGCCTGGGATAGGTGCCAATGTCGGATCGGTGGCCGCTTACACGGTTGCGAAAAAGAGTTCTCGGACTCCAGAGCAATTTGGCAAGGGAAGCGAAGAAGGCATCATCGCATCCGAGGCGGCCAACAATGCGAGCGTGGGTGGTGCGTTGATTCCACTGTTGGCGATGGGGATTCCGGGAAGTGTGATCGATGCGATTTTATTAGGCGCAATGGTGATTCATGGGCTGCAACCCGGCCCCTTACTGATGGTGCAGAATCCAGAAGCTGTCTGGTCTCTGGGCGGCGCCATGTTATTGGCCAATGTGATGATGATTGGCCTGATGGTGATGAGCGTGGGTTGGCTGTCAAATTTGGCAAAAATTCCGCGTCATTACATGGCGCCGGCGATCATGGTTTTTTGTGTGATCGGGTCTTATGGTTTGGCCAATCGCATGTTTGATGTCTGGGTGATGTTGGCCTTTGGTTTGATCGGGCTTGCGATGCGACGCATTAAGTTTCCGCTGGCTCCGTTCATTATCGGATTTGTGTTGTGGCCGGTAGCAGAGGAAAATCTGGGAGCGGGTTTGATGTCCAACGATGGCAGCTTGTGGCCATTGTTTACCCGGCCGATTGCCTGTACGATGATCGTGATATCAATGTTGATGGTATTATTTCCGGTGCTGAAGAAATTGAAAAATAAATAAGACCTGCTGTTATGAAATCCAAGCGCCCGAATATTTTATGGTACTGCACGGACCAACAACGCTTCGATACGATCGCTGCGTTAGGGAATGAATATGTGCAAACATCGGCGCTCGATGCTCTGGTTAAAGAAGGGGTGAGCTTTACCCATACCTACTGTCAGAGCCCGATCTGTACACCAAGCCGATCCAGCTTTATGACCGGTTTGTATCCGTCGCGGGTGCATAATACGCGTAACGGGAATGACACCCTTGATAATCATCCGCCTTTGATATCACGACTGCTTGCTGACAGCGGATATGACTGTGGACTGGTCGGAAAGTTTCATTTGCTCAGTTCTGGTCATCGCACGGAGCCGCGTCTAGACGACGGTTTTTCTTTTTGGAAATTCAGTCATGCTCCGCGGGATGACTGGTCCGAGGGGCATGATTACGCGGATTGGGT
>JAADHD010000438.1 GCA_013152075.1 Verrucomicrobiota bacterium
AGCTCGGTATTGGCATCGCTCCAAGCGGCGAATTTTGTTTCCCATTTAGAATAATAGTCGGCCTGTGTTTCCTGACGCTGGGTAAAAAACGTTTTCACGGCGTCCGATACGTAGAACAATTGCTCAGCAGGCAGTCCGAGTCCGGCTCGCGCGTCTGCTGAAAACTTGGCCCCGCCTTCTCCGTGACCGGCTGCAGTGCCGGCGACCTCGGGAATTCCGCGACCGATTTCAGTTTTAATTTCGATGAGCTTTGGTCGGCCATTCGCACTATTTTTGGCTTTATCGTATGCTGCGGAAAAAGCAGCCATATCGTGTCCGTCAACGGTTGCCACATCCCAGCCATAGGCTTCGAAACGTTTGACGGTATCTTCGCTTTGTGAGCGATCGGCCATCGCATCGAGCGTGACGTCATTTGAATCGTAGATTAAAATCAGATTATCCAAGCCTGTGTGTCCTGCATAAGCAGCGGCTTCAGCCGAAATGCCTTCCTGCAAACAGCCATCACCGGCAAGTACAACGATGTGATAATCGAGAATCTGGTGGTCGGAAGTATTGAATTTAGCAGCCGCCATTTTTGCCGAGACGGCATAACCAACCGCGTTTCCCACGCCTTGCCCAAGAGGGCCTGTGGTAGCTTCAACACCGGGAGTTTCTGCAAACTCCGGATGTCCGGGGGTTTTGCTGCCCAGTTGGCGGAAATTTTTAAGTTCATCCAGCGACAAATCATAGCCCGCCAGGTGCAGCCATGAATAGAGAAACATACTGCCATGACCGGCCGAAAGAATGAAGCGATCACGGTTGATCCATTTAGGGGCCACAGGATTAAACTGCAGGGCTTGTCCAAACAATACTGCGCCGACATCAGCGGCTCCGAGAGGCAAGCCGAGGTGACCCGAACTGCATGCGTGAATGGCATCGATGGCCAGCCCCCGTGCGGTGGCTGCCGATTCTGCTAAAATTTCCTGATTGTCGATCATGGTGTGGTGCGTTGTGGTGTTAACTCGCCTCAAAGTCTTGGTATGTCTTAGTTCGAGCGTTGCACCGTTAAAAGAAAGTGCCTCATGTTTCAAGAGAAACCACCCTGTGAAAGACTTGAATGGGGGTTTTTAACACAAAAACAGCCTGTCCGGTTCCCTATTAGGGCATTTGTTTGAATTTCTAAGGTGACAGCAGCGAAAAAGTCAGCATCATACCTGCCCTGCCCATCTTTGAAGATGCATCAGAATCAGCCGACAGCGGACGTGAGAGAGTCGCAAAGGGAACCTATAAATTGATCTTGTATGTCAGAAAGCACTGAAACTAGAAAACTGAAAATAGGACTGCCGAAAGGTAGCCTGCAAGAACCGACGCTCGAATTATTCGATAAAGCCGGTTATCGGATCAGTGGTGCATCGCGCTCATACCGGCCGATGATCGATGATCCGGAAATCGAGATTCGCTTGCTTCGCGCTCAGGAAATTGGCCGCTATGTGGATCATGGATTCTTGGATTGTGGTATCACCGGCAGGGACTGGGTAGCCGAAAACCAGGCTGAAGTGGAAGTGCTCTGTGATTTACAGTATTCGCGTGCCACTTCCAATCCCACTCGTTGGGTATTGGCGGTTCCTGAAGATTCTCCCTACAAAACGATAAAAGATTTGGAGGGCAAACGTATAGCTACCGAGGCGACCGGCTTGGTAGAACGCTATCTTGAAAAACACGGAGTGAAGGCCGAAGTCGAGTTTTCCTGGGGTGCCACCGAGGTGAAAGTTCCCGAGTTAGTGGACGCAATTGTTGACATCACCGAGACCGGTTCCTCATTGAGAGCCAACAACTTACGCATCATGGATACCCTGATGGAGTCTTACCCGCAGTTTATTTCCAATCCTGTGAGTTATCAGGATGAATGGAAGCAGGCCAAGATGAAACGCCTCACCCTTTTGCTGGAAGCGGCGCTGCTGGCCAGGGACATGGTGGGCCTGAAGCTCAATCTGCCGGAAAACCAGTTGCAAAAGCTGATAGAAACTCTACCGTCGCTCCGTCAGCCAACGGTTTCGCACTTGGCACTGGATGGATGGGTCGCTGTGGAAACAGTGATTTCAGAAAGAACGGTGCGCGATATCATTCCGGAACTGAAAGCACTGGGTGCAGAGGGCATTATTGAATATACTCTCAACAAGGTGGTCAATTAACCGACGCCTCACCGCCACCAGTGTTTTTCTTCTCGGGAGCGAGAGGAAAAAGTCGGAAAGGTGAGACAAAAAACATAGACAAGAAAGTATGGGCTCGCTCAAGAAAAGACGTAAAACTAAGATCAACAAGCATAAACGGCGTAAGTTGAGTAAACGCAATCGCCATAAGAAGCGTTTGCGTTACAAGTCCTAAGGGCTAAGCTTTCAGCTATGAACCCTGTAAAAACCAACGATCAACCTATTTTGGTCAATCGTTGGATGGGAGTTCGTCCAGCTGGGTTTTTGATCAAAAATGGAATGAATGCCGCTTTGTCGGTGTTCACGGCATATTGTGTGGTAGCGACATCTCCACACTTGCAGGCTGCTGAAAAGGCCAGTTCTGCTGCCACACAGGCTGAAGTTCCGCAGGATCGTGCCGAAGTTTACGTGGACGGTTTTATTCCTCCGAATCCACGTCTCAATTTACTGGAAAACGGTCATTTGCGCGGGGAGGCTCTGGCTCACTATTCACTTGCCTGGGCATACGAGGGCAAAAAGGATCTCGACAGGGCTTTACAGGAATACCGGGAGGTATTGCGACTGATGCCTGGTAATGTGAAGTTGGCTCAAAGAGTGGCTTATTTGCTGGCATCAGGTGGTCGCAAAGAAGAAGCGCGCGGGGTGATGCAAAAGACCTTGGGGCTTAATCCTGATGACCCTAGTGCTTACATCAATTTTTCTGAGTATCTTCTAACCTATCATGCTGAATCTCGTCCAGATCGAGAAAGAGCAGTGGCTCTGGCTGAAGAGGCTTTGGCCAAATTTCAGGATATAGCGGCAGTTTATCAACATGTGGTTCGTTTGTATCTGGTTGGCAGGCAGGCGGCAAAAGCTAAAGCGGCGATCAACAAGGCCCTGAAACAGTCGTCACAGGAGCCGCAATTCTGGTTGGATATCGCGACTATTGCACAGCGTGTCTGGCCCTTAAATACTAGTGAGGGTCAGGAACCCGTTCTGTTAAATAACATCTATCAGAAGGTATTGGATCACTCCAAAAACAAGGAGTCGATACAGGAGGCGGTTGCCGGGTTTTATCATTCGTCGCATCAACCTGAAAAAGCTCGTGAGTTGTATGAAAAAATCGTCAGTGCTCATCCCGATCAGCTCGACGTGAGAAAGAAGCTTGCGTCGGTATATCAGGTTTTGGGGCAGCAGGACAAGGTTATCGAAACGTTGCGCACAGTGCTCCGGATCGACCCACGTGATGTGTTGACCAATAAACTACTGGCTGAAGTTTATCGGGAGCGCAAGGATTGGGACAATGCCGCCCGTTATTTGCAGCAGGCGCTGAAGATCAGTAAAGGCAGTGAGTCGGAGTATCTGGATCTTGCCCAGTTGTTACTTGCCGCCCGTCGACCGGCCGATGGTGTTCCTTTGCTCGAACGGGCGACCTATTATTATCCGAAAGATCCGCGGCTCACCTTTTTGCTGGCCATATCCCATACGGGTGCCAAGCAGTACGATGCCTCACTCAGCGCTTTCGAAAAGACCATTCAATTAGGCAAAGAGACACAGCCAGGCTTGCTGAATGATCGGTTTTATTTCCAATATGGAGCGGCAGCAGAGCGTGCAGGAAATCTTGACCAGGCGGCGGATTTGTTTCGCAAAACGATGGAGCTCCTGGCTAAAACTGGAGGGGATGATGATGAGACCAAAGCGTTTACCGCGCAGGTATATAATTATCTGGGTTACATGTGGCTGGAAAACGACATGCACGTTGAGGAAGCCGGAGAGTTGATCAAGACAGCATTTAACCTGACACCTAAATCGGGTGCGATCAGGGACAGTCTGGGGTGGTTCTATTTTAAAAAACGCCAATTTGAAGAAGCTCGACGAGAATTGACATTGGCAGTGGAGATGATGGAAGAGCCCGATTCCGTAGTGTTCGATCATTTGGCGCAGACTTATTTTCAATTAGGCATGAAACCCGAAGCATTGGAGAATATGAGAAAAGCACTTGAGCTGGATTCATCGAACAAAGACTTTGCGGAACGCTTGAAAAAATTTGAGACCGAAACCCCACCAGTTCCACGACCACTGCCGAAATCATCACCACCTCTGGAGAAAAAAGACAAGTCCTCACCGAAAGCCGTAGTGCCTGCTGGAAAAGCAGCGGCTTGATTTGAAGGAGACTTGGGAGGGAAAGGTTGGATTTTTACGATCTTTTGTATATTATAACTTCCGTCGTGCGAGGAATTGGGCCCGCAGACGATATACATAATAATATATAACCCATATCCAGTGATGAGAGTTTCTTCCACAACTAATGCGATCAGGGCCACCTTCGTGGTACTATCCGTCCTACTGGGAACAGTGATTGCCAATGCTGAACAGTTGGCCCAACCTTATACGGGAGCCTTGTACGGGGGAGTATTTGCAGGCGGGATTTTGTTAATCGACTTTGCCCTG
>JAADHD010000281.1 GCA_013152075.1 Verrucomicrobiota bacterium
AAAATAGCTCGAAATCATGTTTACCCAAAGCCTGCTCTCTGGCGATCGTGGTGATCTCTTCCTGTTTTTTGTTCCACAACACAAAACGGAAATCATCCGAAGCGTCCTTGGCAAACAAACCCACCGGAAGATTGTCGATCACCGCCTCCAGATAAGCCACCTCCCTGGAATGCTGATCAAATTCCAAAGCCTCGGCCACTGCACCGAGTACACTCTCATCCGGCGAATGAGTTTCTTGATTTTCGTCAGGAGACGACATGATCCAAGCATGACAACAGCCACCTGAAATGTCCATCATAGAATGTTGATGAAAAATTCAGCATCACCCAATCTAAACACAAAGTTGCCAGCCCCCATAACACGAAAAACCCGGAAGATAATCTCCCGGGTTTTCCATCTTTCCGCCTGAAAAAAGGGCGTCTCTCTTATCAGGAAAACAGTTGCATGATAGGCTCCTCCTCGGGAACCATCTCTTTGGTTTTTTTATCTAATTTGTGGCCAGCTACCATGAACGGACGTCCGGATGGCGCGTAGATGACTTTATCAAGAGGCATCCCCATGGCGTGCGCGATAGTTGCGTTGTGCTGATAGGCATTCACAGGGTTTTCAGCCGGAGCCACCCCTTTGTCATCAGATTTACCATAGACCTGACCACCGACGATACCGCCGCCAGCCCACATGGTAGTGAAACAAAGTGAATGATGATCACGTCCGCCATTGGCATTGATTCTTGGTGTTCTACCAAACTCAGAGGCCAATACGATCAAGGTCTTGTCGAACAATCCTTCTGCTTTCAAATCTTCGATCAAGGTAGCGACCGCCTTATCTACAGTGCCAGCACGGTCAGGAATCACATTCCACAAATCATTGTGCATATCCCAGCCTCCGTATGTCACTTCGACGTGTCTCACGCCATTGGCCACCAGACGTTTAGCAAGCAAGCACCCTTGTCCTAAGCGATTCATACCATAAGCCGCACGTTTTTCCTGCTTTTCTTTGGTGAGGTCAAATACTTCAAGATCTTCACTCTTCATGAGCTTCAAAGTCTCATCGTAAAAATCCGAATAAGCTTTCACCTCTTTGGTTTTAAACTTGCTCTGGAATCCTTCGTCAAAAGTATTGATCATCTTCATGCGCTTGCCAAAAGCACGCTCATCCACCGTCGCTTTGACATTCTGGATCCCCTTTTCAGGATCACCAATCGGCAAGGGGCTCAATATCGGGCCCATGAAACCGGAACCTGAGTGATTTCCGCCTCCACCAATGACCACGCTGTCAGGCAAGGTTTCATGCTTCTTACCTAACAATCGCTGCGCCCAAGGCCCAGTAGTCGGATGAATAATCGTTGCCTTACGACTATATGCCGTATGCACCTGATAACTGGCACCACGGTGATCCGCAGTCAATAGCCCCATAGATCGAACCAGGGCGATATCCTTGAAACCTGCCGCCAACTTCGGCATATATTCAGCCAGCTCAATCCCGGCGACACCCGTTTTGGCTGTTCCTGTTTTACCTCCGTTTTCAGTGCCGGGCTTTGGATCAAATGTATCCATATGAGTCATTCCCCCGCTCATGTAAAGGAAGATACAATGCTCTGCTTTGCCTCCTCCATTAGCAGCACCAAACACATTTTTGCTTCCCAGCATAGGCACCATGCTCACACCAAGAGCACTTTTAGCAGCGTTCATCATGAACTTACGGCGACTTTGACCGTCCAGACTATTCAGACTTTCTTTCATTACTTATTTTCCTTTCTTAGTTGTTTACCAAACTGATTAAATTTCATTATTTCGACTATTTCTATTGGATGAAGAGGAACTCACGGGTATTCAATAATGCCCAGATCACATTCCCCATTTTGGCCACTTCCATTTGCTCCTTACTCATGGGTTTATCCTTGTCCCTGGAGGCACGCATCCCACTCGATGCCGCACTTTTTTCACCTGAAGTTGGGTAACGTCCCAGGATGCTCATGAAAATTTTCTCAGTTTTATCCCCTTTGCCACGAGTATTGTTCACTACCTCATTAACCAAGTGAGCTTTTGCATTGGTCAAAACCTGATTGGTAATCTTTCCATTCAGCAACGCCATCACCTGAGGCGTTGACCCCTGGGTGGTATTATTTTCAATCAACTGCTTGTTAGACTGGCCAAACATTCTGAGGAAAGTCCCAGGGCGTTGTGGTATCGATAATTCAGAAGCTCTCACCATTTGCTCTCCTCCCACCCTTGAAGCAGCCATCGCTTCTTTGCTTCCCATTTCACCACTCATACCCTTGATTGCCCCAACCGAGGCAAACTGTTTTTTGAAATTCATCACGTCATCTGCAGTCTTTAATGTGGACAGGTCAGTGTTCATCACCGCCTGGTAATCTTCCAATCCTCGGCGCTGCATCGACTCCGGATTCGAAGTTGTCAATGTGACCAGCGAGTCCCAGATCTGCTCAGCTGTCATGCGACGCAAAATCGGCTCTGGGAAATGATATTCACCACGGTCAATCTGCGTCAATGTCGGAGACACATGACAAGCCTCGCGCTGGTAAGCCTGCGTGTTATAAATAACGCGCATGAACGCCTTGGTATCATAATCCAATTCGTGCATCGTATCTTCCAAAAACTTCAGCAACTCATAGTTCTGAGCCTGACCACCAAGATCACCTGGAATGTTGTCAACCGGCTCGATTTGCGCCAGTCCAAAAGCCCTCTTCCACAAACGGTTCACCAGATTCACCGTGAACCGAGGATTTTCCTTAGATGTCATCCACATGGCAAATGCCTGACGAGGGTTCTCAAATTTACTAACATCGACCTTCGATCCAAAATACGCCGCCGGCGCTACCGCAGAATTGGGATCCGCATCATCGTATTTATAATCATGAGGCAACTTAATGACGTTGCCATTTTCATCGTGCACATTGTAGCCATAAGTGCCCAGAATCTGATTTAGCTGATTGTCCGTCTTCGCGTTTCTGCGCAATTTACCGCCATCCAGCAATAGCTTGTTCAGACGATCACGCTCGCCACGGGAGCTATTCTTATTACTCATCGCCATCATCGCTCCGCCGCCACCCCGGGTGCTCGTTTTACCGAAAAATGACGCCATTTTGAAAAAATCCATCTGGTAGACTTCTTCAAACGGATGGTCGTGACACTGGGCGCAGGTGATTTCCGTTCCCAGAAAAACCGTAAAGGTATTCGACAAATTACACAAAGGCATGCCGTTATCGGTTACGAGGTAGCCTGTCGCTGGATTGTCCCACAAAGTCCCAGTTGCTGTCAGCATCTCCTGAACCATTTTATCGAAAGGTTTGTTCTGGCGGACGCTGTCCTTTACCCAATCCACATAGCCGATCGCTTTCAACTGACCGCCACCACCCATGACCACTCCATCACGAATTCTAAGTAAGTCACTATACCAATTGAACATGTTCATGACATAAGCTTCCGAATCGAGCAGTTCATCGATCAGTTTGGCGCGCTTGTTTTTATCACCGGACTCAAGAAAATCCGTAGCTTCGCTGTAAGTGGGAATTCGACCAGCGACATCCAGATAGATGCGACGCACAAACTGCTGATCTGTCGTCCGCTTATTCGGCCGGGTCATCTTCATTTCATAGACCAGCTCTTCTGCTTTCTTAGTCCGCTCCAGCTTACTCAAACCTTTCTCTTTTCCCAACGCCGCCCCGCGAGCCCTAATTTCGGCATCAGCGTCTTTAAGCTTATTTAAAATCATTTGATCAATTTTTTGCGAAGGAGTGCCGGAAATCGCCGGTTGCGCCGCCGCCTGTTCCTTCACAAAAGCCTGATCAGCGGCACTCAACTGCGAAAACGGCAATTTGATCGGACCCTTGGCAGACTTCAGCTTGACCATCAAGCCCTGGGCGGTTTTTTCATAACCCACATATTCGGCCTCAACCGAATTCCCCTTGTTGTCCTTCCACACTCTGGCTTCTGCATTAATCGACGATGCACCCAGCACAATGAGCACAATGCCGATCATGCCGGCAATTATTTGTTTGATACTTCTGTTTCGGTTCATTTTCATGGTTCTTTGATTATTTTCGGAAACAACTATTTCCGTTTTAAAATAGCAACAAAGCAGTAAATCGGGAAAATCATTTTGGGAGGTAAAAAGACACGGTTCCTACTCGTCAAGCCGGTCGTGCAAAGGGGAATAACATTAGATGCCTATTCTGTTACAGGTTTTTATTCATTTTTTTAGAGCCTCTAAAAATCGCCTTTTCATCGAATGCCCTGTCCATCAACCCGATTTCCATCTGACTCGGTTCCATGTTCGTAAATTTCTAAAATAGTGGCTGGGGAAACGGCGTTTTCAAACAGGTAAAACTCATCCAACCACCCCTCAAAAGTCCCGCTTCCCCCCATCGAAAATGTAGAAACTTCCTTACTCGATGACGATGTCAGTGACACTACAGGCGCAGATTTTCCTCCACTCAGCGGCTCCAGTTTACCATCTATATACAGCCTCACATGAGTCGCCACGTCAGCGGTAGAAGTCAATGTGGCATGCTCTGCATTGACCTCACCTTGGCCTGCCCCAACAAAAACCACTGCAACATGATGCCAGCGCCCATCCCGCAAATCCGTAACT
>JAADHD010000135.1:0-4610 GCA_013152075.1 Verrucomicrobiota bacterium
GTGGTTTTTGAACTATACAATCTGGAAACCCATCCGATGGAGGACAAAGATCTATCGGGAAATCCAGAGCAAGCTGAACGCCTGAAATTGATGAAACAGGAATTGGCCAAGTGGCAATTGTCAGTGATGCGCAGTTTGAACGGCAAGGACTATAAATAATTACGAACACCTTTAGCGCCCTAAACGAAAGAGATGAACGCAAGCGCTAACACTCAAACCCGCACTCTCAGTCTTCCCTGTTTTTTATGTGCTTCCTGAACCAGTAAATCAGTGAAGCCACCATTCCCAGAGGAAAGAAGCTCAGGAAAGCGGTCGACAGTAAGAATGCCTCACGCGCCCCCGGTTTGGCTGAAAAACAAACTGGGCAAGCCTCCGCGATTTGCGGAACAAAAACGATCAGTATAAGAAGACAAAACAACAAAAAGGATGGCGGTCGAGTCTTCATGATGCGCTTCTAAATTTTCGGATTTTCAGCTGAGATAAACCAGCACATACAAAATCGGCCAGACGCCCACAACAAAATACCAGAACACCTGAGCTCCCCAGAACTGTTCTTTACTCATGTTGTTCCTGCGCAATTTGAAGTAGTTGTAATACAACACACACAAAGCCGCGACGGCGTGCAGGGCATGAGTTCCAATGAGTAGATAGAAAAAGCTACCGTAGCTGCTTGAGGTCATCGTCAGACCATATTTAATCAATCGTAGCCACTCAAACCCTTGGAATAAAATGAAAAAGCTTCCGAGCAGTATCGTCGCAAGAAGAAAACGTCGAGTCGCAGCCACTTGAACGTTCTGAGACGTGAAACGGCGGTTCGCTTGAAAAATAGTCCAAGCACTCAACAACAGCGCTAGCGAATTGAATGCCGTCGACAGAACTGGAAGCCTGGGTTGATCCAGAGGCGGCCAATCCGGCACACCCGCACTCACAATGCGATAAGAGCTGAAAAGCGCGGCAAAAAACATGGCTTCCGCCATCACAAAAATCAACATGCCCGCAACGCTACTAGGAACAAGTTCCCGCTTATTGGCTCTTTGCTTGAGTTCCACTGAATTGCTTGTTGTTTGACTCATCGTGCTTTTAAAATCTCAGACCGTCGCTTGCTCGAAAAACAAAATCACATTGATCACCAAAGTCTCAATGGTGCGCGCCCTCTTTGACCGCGGCGGGCTTCAAATGATCCGGGATGTGTTTCTTCCAATTGGTCCCTTCTGATCTCATCACATCGGGTGCGATGCCAAAAAAGCACACCGCAAGAAAAGCGACTGTCGCAATCAATATATACCACGCGATCTTCTTCTCGACATTGAGGTGCATAAAATACCCCGCCACCATCACGGCTTTCACAATAGCTATACCAAAAGCTGTGATAAGGATGATAGCCTTGATCCCGGTCATCGGCCCAATGACACTGATGATCAGCAGGACCAACAGGATCCCCCATATTTTCACATAGTTGGTATGAGAATGCTCGGTGTGTTCTTCACTCATGATATTTTCTTGGAAAAAATTTACTTACTTGGCGATATAGAGCAACGGAAATAGGAAAATCCAGACCAGATCAACAAAGTGCCAGTAGATGCCGATGTATTCGACCCGCTGTAGGTTTTCTCCTCTTTTAACGGCAAAGGAAATGATGCCCATAATGATCATTCCGCCGGTGACGTGAACGGCATGCAAGCCGGTGGCGACATAATAAAACGACCAGAATATATTCTCACGCAAAGTATAACCATGTGAAATTTCATCGGTGTACTCATAGGTCTTCACCAGCAGGAACAACCCGCCGAAAGCAATGGTGAGCCAGATAAAATTAAAGGCTTTTTTGGTCTTACCCTCATTCACCGATCTATGAGCAATCACGATGAAGAGAGATGATGTCAATAAAATCACCGTGTTGGTGAATCCTGCCCAGGTGTTGGTATGCGACGCATACTCTCCCCATGCTTCAAGATGCTGGATTCGAAGCAGCAGATAGCTGACAATCAATCCTCCAAATATAACAATTTCCGAAGCAAGAACCCACCAAAGGGCCAATCGACCGGTGGGAATTCCCGTGACGGATCTGGTGGTGGCGATAGGGACATGTGCGCTCATAATTATTTACTGAGTCAAATATGAAAATGATTTGATGAATTCTACTTAATCGGGTTCGTCCTGTGGCCAGAAATCCGATTCGCGGTCAGGCACACTGAATTCGTAAGGGGCACGATAAACGGTGGGCATTTCCTTGAAGTTTCCATGCGGAGGCGGTGATGGCACCGTCCATTCCAGAGTATTGGCTTGCCAGGGGTTATCCCCTGCCACCTTGCCCTTCCACATGCTGACAATAAAGTTGTAGAGGAACGGGATCTGAAAAATCAACATTCCAATCATAGCTCTGGTAGCCAGTATTCGCAGATCCTGCATATCCTGACCCGCCAGTTCCGGGAAGTTACTGTAGTCATAAATACGCCGGTGCTGACCGGCGACTCCCAACAGAAAGAGCGGGATAAAAATGCAATTGAAACTGATGACCGTTCCCCAGAAATGAATTTTCCCAAGAGTCTCGTTCATCATGCGACCGAACATTTTTGGATACCAATAATAGATCGCTGCAAAAAATCCGATGATGGCGATTGGAAAGAATGTGTAATGGAAATGGGCCAATACAAAGTACGTATCGTGCAGGTAGATATCCGTTCCAGCCGAACCAAGATGAATGCCTGTAACTCCACCGAGAAGGAAGGTGCCAATAAATCCCAACGCCCATAACATAGGAGTGGTCAGCTTGATCGATCCGCCGTAAAGCGTGGCGATATAGACGAACAACATTTCAGCAATGGGTACTGAAATAAGCAGCGTCGTGATCGTAAACAAAAAAGCCATGCGCGGATCAATTCCTGCCACAAACTGGTGATGCGCCCATACCAGAAAGCTGAGCACTCCCGTAGCGAAAGTGGTATAAAGAATGATCTTGTAGGCGAACAATTTTTTTCTGGCAAATACCGAGATAATTTCCGCCACGACTCCCATGGCAGGAAGTAGCACCACATACACCTCAGGATGGCCAAAGAACCAGAAAAGATGCTGCCAGAGTAAGGGATCTCCACCCTCCGCCGGATCGTAGAATGAGGTGCCAATGAGCTGGTCAAACAACAACATCACAGCTCCAGCGATCAGAGGCCCCACTGATAACATGAATAGAATGCTGGCAATCACAATCATCCAGATGACGATAGGAATGCGCCACATGTTCATTCCGGGAGCACGCGAGTTCATCACCGTGGTCACAAAATTAATCCCCCCCATAAGGAAAGCCACGAACTCCAGGGCCACGGCGATCAGCCATAAGGGCGCCCCCAAAGGCGTAAGGTTATATTCCGCCTTGGCCGAGAGCGGCGGGTAAGAAGTCCAGGCACCGCCGAAGCCGCCCCCCGGAACTGCGAGTGACACCAAAATCACGATCGCACTCAGCAAAAATATCTGGTAGGAAAGGCGGTTAAGACGCGGGAACACCATATCGTCACAGCCAATCATCAGCGGAATGAGGAAATTCCCCAAACCGGCAATCAGGATTGGCATAGCCACCCAGAAAATCATGATCGTGCCGTGATTCGTGACCAGAGCATTGTAATTTACCGCAGACACAATGCCATAACCCGGAACAGATTCGCCTGGGTGGGCAAGCTGCATCCGAAACACATAAGCCATATAACCGCCGAGCAGCGCCATGATCATGCCGGTGAATATATACTGCATCGCAATCATCTTGTGATCGGTCGAGAATATATATTTGGAAAGGAAGCTCCTGTTGTCCTCGTGTGCGTGGCCTTCGTCTTGAGTTGAATCGGTCATCTGTATAATAGGAAAAACTTGTGTAAATATCGTTTATTTGGCCAGCGCAATGCTCGCAGCGGATTTGTTATTCTCCTGACTCGCCATCCACTTGCTGTGGTCGTCTTTACTTTCGATAAAGATCCGAGCCGGCATCAGGCCATGCCCAATGCCGCACATTTCGGCGCACTGAATATCATATTCTCCTGTTTTGATGGCTTCAAACCATCCGGTGATTGTTCGACCAGGAACCGCATCTTGTTTTAAACGAAACACTGGGATGGAAAAGCTGTGCACCACATCTTTTGACTCGAGCTCAAAATGATAAATCGTGCCCTCCCTTATATGGAGTTCATCTACGGTGGCGATGTCATCTTCTGTATCCAGTTTACCATCCGGACCCGGCTGAACAAAAGTCCACGCCCATTGCTGGCTGATCACTCTGACTGTCTCTTCCGCCTCGGGCAAGGTCACCTTCACCTTATTCCAAACTACCATCGTGCCGTAAATCAAAACGACGTCACAGAGAATCACGAGGATGTGGGGATAAGTGATCCATTTCTTCTGGCTCTTCTCCTCTCCGGTAATATAAGCAGCCTTTACTCCCTCTTTGCGACGAAAGCGGATGATTAAATACAGAAGCACACCTTCCGCAATAACAAACCAAACCCCAACGATCAGGTTAATAAGGTTAAATAAGTTGTCGATGTCAGCAGCGTAACTGGACGCCTGCACTAGATAACGTTCGATCATAACAGTTTAGAGTAAAGGGGCGGGGAAAGTAAATAAGGTCA
>JAADHD010000135.1:4618-6690 GCA_013152075.1 Verrucomicrobiota bacterium
AAGATGACCACAAGACAAAATGCAATGCACGAGCCGGTAGTCAGCCAAAATGTGGCCTTCGTGAGTTTACCAGTGTATTCAGAATCGGGTTCAGCCATGTTACTATCCAGGTCGGTGTTATTGCAGCAATCGGCTGGCATCTTTGCGCAGCTTTTGCAGAGAATTCGGATCGGAAAGAGAATAATACCCACGAATTTGCAGGTCGGGATCGAGTAAAACAAGCCGGTCACTATGAGTCAGAGGATCGTCCGGCATTCCTATTTTTAACTGCCCGAATAGGAAACTACGAACATCTTCCCTGGAACCGGTTAAAAAGTCCCAATTTTCCAGCTTCAACTTATTATCCGTAGCGTATGCAGTCAGGGTTTCCGGAGTATCCTTTTCCGGATCGACCGAAATGGAAAGTAGTTGGAATTCAGGACTGCCTTCAAATCGTTTTTGCAAACTTCCCATTTGCTGGGTAAGCGAAGGGCAAATCCCCTTGCAACTGGTAAAGAAAAAATCGGCGATCGTAACCTTCCCCTTCAAGCGATCTACTTGATATTTATTCCCGGAACTGTCGATGAGCTTAATGTCGGATACAGAACCAAGCACAGGCAGAGGTTCGCTGTGACTCTTGCCATAGGTGACGAGCAGAAAAACCGAGGCGGTAAAAGCCAGGCCAATCGAACTAAATATGATTATTTTTCCCATCGTGAAGATCACCTATTTCAAACTCTCGCGATTATTCTACTTTCTCGCCACTTGCGAAATGTAAGCAATGACGTTTTTCATAGTTTGCTCATCAGGCAAGCCTGCTACAATGGCCTGCATTTGAACAGCCTGTGCATCGGCGGGATCATTTCCTCGCACATGTGCTTGATATTTTTTAAGTTGCGCGAGCTGGTACCAATCGTTTGAATACTTTAGCGGCGCAGTTTTGAGTTGCTCGTTACCCTGGAGCTTATCCCCATGACAAGCCACACACACAGCGAAGAGCGCCTTACCTTTTGCCGCATCTCCACCTTCAAGAGTAATTTCAGGAAGCACAGGCTTCAATGATGCTATGTAAGCAGAGACGGCCTCTACTTCCTTCTCGTTTTTCAGAGTGCGGGCCATCGGTCGCATCAGCAGACCTGCAGTATCCGCAGGATGAGCCCCTCGCTGACCATTCTGAAATTTCAGTATCTGTTCCTTGATATACCAGTCGGTCAATCCAGCCAAAGCCGGAGCCTTGATCGCCTGATTGCCGTGAGCCTCCTCCCCATGGCAGGCACTGCAAACAGCATACAACTGCTGTCCTCGTTTCAGATCAACTTTTTCATCATCCGCAGCGTTAACACGCTCGGAAAGTAAGGTCACCGAAAACCCGACCGCCAATAGTGCTGTCAGCAATCTGACAGGGCGAAACGATAGGGTAGATTTACAATTGCCAATTATGTCTGAACGCATGTTTGTCATCACGTTGGTGATTAAATAGAAATATGGATAAAATTCAATTCTTTATGCGGGAAAATCATAAGCCCCGCAAGTGATCGTGACCTCAACTCCGCATATTTTGCTCAATATCCCTCAGCTCTGAGCGTCTATTGCTATATTGAGTTTTTTTGCTCCCAGTCATGCACTGGCACTTGCCCTGGCTCACGCCGCAGTGGCCGCTGCAAGGTCGCTTCGCCAGACTCGTTCTCTATAGCGAGTTGGTGACTCCCCTGCATATTTCAGGAAACTGCGATTGAACTGGGATAACGACATGTAACCCACATCAAATGCCACTTCCGTGACTCTGGTATCAGGCACCAGCAACTTCCTCTTGGCCCACTCTACCCGTCTTCTGTTGATATACTCCGTAAATGAAAGCCCCGTTGTCTGCTTGAACAATTTGCAGAAATAAAACGAACTGACTCCGGCCACCCTAGATACATTGTCCAAAGTGAGCTTTTCATCGAGATGTTCATTAATATGTCGCTTTGCCAATATAATCGCCTTCGGTTCAGCTTGCTGCTTTTCAAGCACAATGCGATTGGCCATTTCTGACAACTGAATGGCAAACATCGACAACAAAGTAATCATTGCCCGGTACTTCTCCCCCTCCA
>JAADHD010000442.1 GCA_013152075.1 Verrucomicrobiota bacterium
CCCGCCCCCCAGTCAAAGCTCAAACCCGGGCAATATGAGTGGCATCCCGAGCGTTCCCCAAGTGGCCCCTTGCTCGTAGTCGTAAGCATCGATGACCAAATGGCCTACGTTTATCGCAATGGAGTGAATATCGCTCGCTCTACCGTCAGCACTGGTAAGGCCGGCCATGGAACGCCCACCGGCGTATTTACAATTCTCCAACGAAAAGTAGATCACGAATCGAGCATCTACAAAGGTGCTAAAATGCCTTACATGCAACGCCTGACCTGGGGTGGAATCGCCATGCACGCGGGCAACTTGCCGGGCTATCCCGCCTCTCACGGATGTGTTCGCCTGCCGCTCGAGTTTTCTGAAAAGCTCTACTCCCTCACTCGCAACGGTTCGACAGTAGTCGTAACCAACAAAGCCGCCATTCCGTCCAGATCATCGCAACCCGCATCCCTGTTGCTCGCTTCCAGAGCAAAACCGGGTTCGCAAACCGCCATTCCTAACCCCAATCGCAAATCTGAATGGAACCCTGGCAAAAGCCCGAGCGGGCCCGTCAGCATACTTGTGAGTTACAAAGACGCGACCGTATATATTTACCGCAACGGCATTCAAATCGGCCAATCTCCCATTGGTATCAGCGGCCCGGCAGATTTACCCGAAGGAGTATTCATGTTGCTCGAGGGCGGAGGCAGCCTTCCCCCTTGGACCGTGCTTAGCCTGAATGGCGGAAAAGCTTCCAAAAACGCCGTAGCTGAAATGCGTGGCCGAATCAGCATTCCAGAAGATTTTAGGAAAAATGTTATCGCCGCCATGTCTCCTGGAGCCATCCTACTCGCAACCAGCCAATCCAGCACCGCAGCCACTCGGTCCAGTCGGAACTTTTCTGTCTTAAAACCCGATGTGTCATCGGGTTCCCGGTAAAATTCGCCTCGTATTCTCTTCTCTTCCTTTGCGCTTTTTGCGCCTTGGCGAGATCCTTATTCTTACTTAACCGTAGTCAAAAACTCCAGCAAATCTGCTACATCCTGCACCGTCAACGCCGCCTCCAATCCCTCGGGCATCAACGACATGCCAATGCTCTTCATACCTGCAATATCCTTCCGCGTCACTTTCTTCTCCACTCCAAAGGGCTGACGAATCGTCACCTCGGTCGATGACTCATTGGCAATCATCCCCACCACCACTTCTCCACCCTTCAAAGTAAACGCGTAAGTCTGAAACTGCGGTGCCACTTCTTTATTCGGGTTGAATAAATTTCCTAAAATCGACTCTTTACCCGCCGCGATAAAAGTCACCACATCGGGCCCCAGCACAAACCCTTTGTCCTTATAACGGTGACAGGAAATACAAACCGTTTCATATTTCACCTGCCCCTTTTTTGCGTCACCTTTCATATCCAGCGCTTTTTGATAACGCGCAACCACCGATTCCCGTGACTCCTTTTTCTCAACCGGGAACACCACCAGCGCCAACTTTTTCACCCGTGCGTCCCGATGACCTCGCAGCAAGTCCACCTGATTCGCCGACAAATCCGTCTTGGCAATTTTTTTATCCTGCACTGCCTTCAAAAGACTCGTCGACCGATCCGGCCGGGCCAAAAACAAATCCATTGCTGACGAACGCACTTGCGGGTTCCAAACTGACCACTTATCCACCAACACCGTTTTTAACTCCACCGCATTTCGCCGCCCCAAAGCGTTGAGCAAAGCCAATTGCAATTTAGCGGATTCCGTCTCCTCCAATGCCCCCGCCAACGTTGCCGAGGTTTTCGACTCAGGGGAAAAAGCACACAGTTTGATCGCTTGAATCCGACTGCCTTCCGCCGCTTCTGAATCAGCCGCAGTCGCCAGGGACTTTGCGAACACTGGTTCCAACACCTTGCCCTTGTCCGCCTTGGCCAATGAATTTTTTACACGAGCCAACCCCGTTCCCAGATGTTCGATCAAAGCCAGGCCGGTAGCATTTTCCGAATTCTTAACTGCCACCGCCAACACTTCCTTGATCCCCGCTTCGTCATTGGTTTTTCCAACCACTTCCGCCAACTGCGCCAGAAACGCGCCATTCGCATCCGTATCCTTGGCCAGAGCAACAAACAAGTCACGCGCTTGCGCTCCGTTACCGACCGCGTTCAGCGCTGCTGCTTCCACCCACATGTCACCCCGGGATTGATTCACCAAGGCCGCCAACTCCGCAGCCTTGCCTTTACCATCCTCTTTAGCCAAGGCCAAAGCTCGGCGAAACCTGCCCTCCGCCGTACCCGCATCCGGCGCCACTCCCCACCCCGCACCGGCGCGTTTGTCACCACGTTGCCACAGCAAACGCTGAGCCGTCACTCGATGCCAGCCGTTGGGATGTTCCAGTAAAGTCGCCAATTCATCATTCGACGCCTTGCTCAACTTCATCGTCTTACGACGCTCAAAATTTTCGGGCATCACTCGATACACCCGGCCCTGATCCGTCCCGCTATTCAAATCGAGAAACTTCTTAATCCCCGGCGGCAAAGACCACGGATGCTCAATCGCTTCGCGAGACATATCGACGACATAGAGACAGCCATCCGGCCCATTGGCCGAAGCCGTTGCGCGAAACCAGTTGTCAGTCGAAGCCAGAAACTCCACCTCTTTTTCATCCGCTGGTCGCGTCGCGATCAGAGCCGCTTGCCCCTCTTTGTGTTTCACCACTTTACGATGCACCAGGTTGCTACCCGCATCACCGGTAAAGGCATTATCCACAAAGTCAGGCCCCAAAGCGTCTCCCGTATATAAAGTGACCGCAGTGCCTCCAGTGAAATATCCCGACACTCGCCCACCGCCCTCAGCGCCGCCTCTCACTACACCGGCGACCCGCCAACGAGTTCGAATAATACGCCAGGGTTCATCCGGACTAATTCGATATACCGGGCAAGCCGCCCCGTCATCAGCGATGCCCTGCAAAGGTTTTGGCAGAGAATAATATTTGCCAGGCTGGGTCCAGCCGTTCTCCCACATCACCGCGATAATGTGATTGCTATTGCTACTGACAAAACGCCGCCCCTTGGAATCAAAACTCAGCCCATACTGGGCCGTCCCGTTCTCTGTGCGAAAATCCAGCTTTTTAGGATCGAAAGAAAAATCACGACCGTTCACTGAAATCTCTTCTGACTCCGGTTGCTCGGGCCGCCTCACACTGCCCCCGGTTCCCGCCGTCGCCCCCCAGATCCGGTTGTCAGGCCCCCAACGCAAACTGTTGGCAAGTGCCTGCATGTTAAGCCGGTCCTTACCCTTTCCAAAACCGGTGAACACCACCTTCTTGATATCCGCCACGCCATCTCCATCGGTGTCCTTAAAATAAAACAAATCCGGCGTGGCGATAACAAAAACACCCCCGTCATAACACACCGCTCCAGTCGGCCATTTCAGACCCTGGGCATAAATCGTCGCTTTATCAAAAACGCCATCATCATCTTCATCCACCAGCATGCGGATCCGTCCGCGCTCCTCATCCCGTCGCTCGGAATAACCGCGCATCTCCACCGCAAACATACGGCCATCCTCATCAAAATCGATCGCCACCGGATCCATCACCAAAGGTTCACTGGCCGCTAACTCTATTTTAAACCCCTTCTTCACCTCAAAAGTCTTCACCGCCTTCTTTGGTGACGTAGCCGGGATTCTCGGCATATCTTTGGCATTCGCTTCAGGACCTTTTGGATCACCTTTGTAATCCAGAGCAAATAATGAACTGCCAAATACAGCCGATATTAGACTTACAGACCAGAGAAGTTTTTTGTTGTTGCGCATAACAATTGGGGATTGGTTTCTGACAGATATAGAGATAAGCTTGCAATCGACAAGTTCCAGTATTTTTTCACCTCATACTCAACCATCCCCCATCATGAAGCGCCGCGATTTTCTCCGTAAAACCACCCTCGCCACACTAGGCTCATCCTCCCTCGTTCCACTCGCATCTCAGGCCCAGGACAAAGAGCTCATCATCGATATTCACCAACACCTGGCCTTTCACCAACGGGATGACACCATCTTCATGAAGCACCAGGACACCATGGGCGTCGGCAAAACCGTGTTGCTGCCTGCAGGCCGCCCGATCAAAAGTCCCTCCACCCGCAACGGCAGTGCCAACGGACTCGCAGCAAAAGTTTCCGGTAATGAACCAGCGGCTGCACTCGCCGCCAAGCACCCGGATAAATACATCTACTTCTGTAACGAAGTCCCGGATTTACCCGAAACAAAAAGCGTGCTTGAAAAATGGCTCAAAAAAGATGCGCGTGGCATCGGTGAGCAAAAATTTTATCTCGAATGCGACTCGAAGGAAATGCAGCTCATCTACCAGATAGCGAAAGAATTCGATGTACCCGTATTGATGCATATCCAACACAACGCTTACAATCTCGGTTTTGAACGCCTCCACAAAATGCTGGAAAAATATCCCACGGTTAACTTCATCGGTCACGCCCAAACCTGGTGGGGCAACGTCGATAAAAACCACGACCAGAAAACCATGTATCCCAAAGGCAAAGTCACCCCCGGCGGCCTGACCGACAAACTACTCGCCGACTACCCCAACATCTACGGCGACCTCTCAGCCGGCTCCGGCCACAACGCCTTCAAGCGCGACAA
>JAADHD010000453.1 GCA_013152075.1 Verrucomicrobiota bacterium
AAGATGAATGCGGGAACAAAAATCACTATCGATGAGCAGGATATCACTTTGAAAAAGGGAGGGGGTAAAGTGGATTTGGTGAAGGTAGAGGGGGAATGGAAAATGGGTCAGCCTGCTGAGGGTTTGCGTAAAAAATCCAAACTACAGGGGCCGATTGACGATGCGTTTATGGAGCCCTTTCTGGTGGTGACTCCGGATGGAAAGTCGAGCAATGAATTGTTGGAACGCTGGGTGAAATTTGAGCTGGCCCATTTTGATAAACGTTGGCGTGAGCTGATGCGCGGCAAGTTGCGGATGAAGTCAGCGGATAAAGTGAACTCAACTGACATCGCTAACTACAATTTGATCCTGTGGGGTAGTCCTGATTCTAATTCGATGATCAGGAGGCTGGCGGAGAAGTTGCCGGTGAAGTGGGATGCGAAGGGGATCAAGGTCGGTAAAAAAACCTTTGATAGCACTTGGCATTTGCCGACTCTGATCTATCCGAATCCGCTCAATCAGGAAAAATATGTGGTGATCAACAGTGGGCATACTTTTCGTGAAGGGCACGATCGGACTAATTCGCTGCAGAATGCCAAGTTGCCTGATTGGGCGATATTGGATCTCAGCAAGGCACCTGATAATATGTCAGCGGGCAAAGTGGTCGCCGCGGATTTTTTTGACGAGCGGTGGCGGGTGAGGGAATGAAAATACAGAGGGGGGAGAACCGCGAATGGACGCTAATAAACGCGAATGGGAGAAGAGTAGGGAGAAGAATAGGGAGAGGGATGGGGAGAGGGGTTTTTGAAAAGGGTGGGGTGAAATATCAGTTGGATGTTTTGCGGAAATACCCGAAGAGGTGTTTTTTTTATGTTGCAAGATGTGCTTCAGATTCGGATGGCGATGGTTTGCTGTTATGCGGTGAGGATGGGTGGGGCGGTGTATCTTATCGATACGGGATTTGTCGGCGGCGAGAATGCGATTGAGAGAGCGCTGGATCAGGATGGGTGGAGGGATCTTCCGGTGAAGGGGATTCTTCTTACGCATGGTCATCTTGATCATACCTTGAATGTTGTGGCGCTTGCTTCTCATCATGGGGCGTGGGTGGCGGCGCCGGAGGCCGATAGGGTGTTGCTCGAGGGGGATTTTAGTGTGACGGGGCTAGGCTGCGTGGGAGGCATGATGCAACAGGCCGGGGCGACGATGTTGAATTACAAAAAGCCGACTGGAATCAACTGGTTTTATAATAAAACCAGTTGTGAATTTCCTGCGGGTATAGAAGCGGTGCCATTGCCGGGGCATACAGATGGGCACACGGGATTCCTTTTTGGGCGCTATCTGTTTTGCGGGGATTTGTTTGCTAGTTTCGGGGCTTATTCGCACCGATCTCCAGGCATTTTTAACCACCACGGCGAGCAGGCGGAAGAGAGCTTATTGAAAGTGGCTGATATGGATATTGATGGGATTTTGCCCTGTCATTGTGACAAGGCTTCTCCAGAAACGCATCTTGAGCGTCTCCGGCGGATGGCTTAAAACGTGCTGAGGCCAGAGAAGTTTCAGGGTGTTAATGGTATCCGCATTTATTGCTGAAATTTGTTTCAAATAAGTGGATGAATGCGTGGTATTTGCTAGTTTGTGTCGGCAACGCTAGAGAAAAATCGACCCGGGGCTAAACCATCATGAAAATCAAAATCCTTTTTTTTACAGGAGTATTCAGTCTGGTATTCATTGCCTCTACTTTTGCGGGAGACAAAGACGTTATCGAGGTGCCGAAAGCTGAGGAGCCGACTACTGCGTTTTCGACTTTTATCAAGGATAGTCGGCCTTTTGCGAATGGGCGTCTGCGATATGAGTGGGCCGACATTGATGGATTTAAGGACGGCTACGTGTTGTCGCTACGCAATCGTTTTGGAATCGAGACGGGCAAGCTGGCTGGATTTTCCTTTCTGGCGGAAGGGGAGCACACCTGGATTCTTACCGACCCTGATAAATACAACCCCTTTCCTGGAGTTGCGTCTGATCGTAGTATTATCGGGGATCCGGAGAATCTGCAGCTCAACCGATTGCAGCTCGCATATTCCGGTTTCGACAGCAACATCGTCGTGGGTCGTCAGCGAATAGTCATCGATGACCATCGTTTTTTGGGAGATGTCGGTTGGCGTCAGAATGATCAGACCTTTGATGCGGCTTTAATTCAGAATCAGTCGATTAAGGATTTGAAACTGACTTACGCGTATATCAATCGCGTGAATCGTATTTTTGGCGAAATGGCGCCGAACAGTGGGCTGACTCGTTTTGAATCGGATTCGCATATTGTCCACATCGAATACGCGGCTTTGCCGATTGGGAAAATTCGTGGCTATGGTTACTTGTTGGATTTTGGAGATGAAACGGGCCTGTCGAGGAAGTTTTCGACCAATACTTATGGTCTCGAACTGCAGGGAGCGAAGGAGTTGGCGGACTCTAAAATTAATTTCATTTATCTGGCCACCGCCGCCTATCAGGAAGGTGCCGGTGCGAATCCGGTGAATTACAGTGCAGGCTATTATCGGCTTGAGTTGGGTTTAAAGAAGGAAAGCCTCAACGCTGGGGTGGGAAGTGAATTCCTCACCAGTGATGGAGGCAAGGCGGCCTTCCAGACGCCCTTGGCAACCGCTCACAAATTTAATGGTTTTGCCGATGCGTTCCTTGTCACCCCGGATAGCGGCCTGAGGGATTATTACGCCTGGATTGGGGCGACTTGTCCGTTGAAGATCAAGCATAAGCTGACGCTTCACTATTTTACCAGTGACGAGGGAGGCGACGCCCTGGGATTTGAGACCGACTATGTAGCCGTCAAAAAACTTAGTGATAACTTTTCCGTGCTGCTGAAGCTGGCCTTTTTGAACGGGAGTGGTGTCCAGGGGGATATCAGCCGCGCTTCGTTGCAGTTGGATTATGCTTTTTAGGAGTGGCCGCGTTCTCTTATTGTAGAGCAAGTGTTCCGCTTGCCTACAAACAGTTGCCTGAGCACGCAGTTTTCGTATGTTAGGGGCGTCGGGTATTTATCATTATGGCAGTGTCAGATCAGTTTAAACGTCCATTACGGGATCTTCGCATCTCGGTGACGGATCGCTGTAATTTTCGCTGTCGTTACTGCATGCCGGCGGAGGTTTTTGGGCCCGATTACGAGTACCTGCCGCGGGAAGATATTCTTGATTATGAAGAGATTACGCGACTCGCTAAAGTGTTCCTTTCACTTGGGGTCAGGAAACTGCGCATCACTGGCGGTGAACCGCTTTTGCGCCGAGATTTGCCGGAGTTGATTTCCCAGCTTTCAGCGCTCGATGGGCTGGAGGATCTGGCTCTGACGACCAATGGCACAGCGCTGGCAAAACAGGCTGTCGCGTTGAAGCAGGCCGGATTGCAACGGGTTACGGTTTCACTCGACGCGCTTGATGCGGATGTGTTTGCGCAGATGAATGGGATCAATGCGTCTCCGGAAAAAGTTCTCGAAGGAATTGAAGCAGCGAAAGAGGCGGGGCTGGTGATCAAGATCAACTCTGTGGTTCAGCGTGGAGTCAACGAGACGGAAATCCTGCCGCTGGTTCAATACGCGGCGGAACATGAATTGATCGTGCGTTTTATCGAATACATGGACACTGGCGCTGCCCATGGTTGGAATCTGGAAAAAGTAGTGCCGAGTAATGAGCTGTTAGAGCATTTGAAGCAACATTTTGAATTGAAGCCTTTGCCGCAAAATCATCCGGGGGAAACTTCGGTGCGCTATGGCATCGCTGATAGTTCTGCCGAGGTTGGGTTTATTTCATCGGTGACGCAACCTTTTTGCACCAATTGTAGTCGGGCTCGTCTCACTGCGGATGGCCACCTTTTCACCTGTCTTTTTGCGCCCAACGGGCATGATATCAAGGGGCTTCTACGTGAAGGCGCTTCTGACGACGAACTCGCGAACCGGATCGGGGAAATCTGGGGTTTGCGCTCGGATCGGTATTCTGAGATCCGTTCCCAGGCAACGCCTTCTCAAGCGAGGCCGGAAATGTCTTATCTTGGCGGGTAGTTTATATGTCTGTATCTGTTATCACGCTATACGACAAAAAATATTTCAACCACTGATTGCACTGATTATCACTGATAGAGAGAAAGAAGTGAGTTGTGAAAATATTATGAGTGAGTGTTTTCTAGTGCCAACTTGCCTTTGGCTGCCTTGCCGCTGTGGTTAAAATTTTCAATTTTAAAAAATGTCAGGTAGTGTGATTTGTTATGCAAAATATTCGTCATCTTTATACCTCTTCTGGACACAATTATGTTGGGCATCACGGCAAAGAACCGGGTGAGTATGTGATTGAAGAGCAGGAGGTGCTGGAATTGATTGCGGGAAAGGGGATTGTTGGGGATCGTTATTTTGACTGGAAGGAAGACTACAAGGGGCAGATCACTTTTTTTGATCAAGCGGTCGTGGAAGCGGTGCGTGATAAGATTTCCCAGCCCGAACTGCCGGCGACTACTTTTCGCCGCAACGTCATTATCGAGGGTGTGGATCTCAATGCGTTGATTGGAAAGACTTTCAGTATAGGCGATGCCGAGTTTGTGGGAGTAGAGGAATGCCG
>JAADHD010000314.1 GCA_013152075.1 Verrucomicrobiota bacterium
CAGACGAAGCCGCTGGGTGGTGAGTTCATAAACCCGACATTTCACGACCAGATATTTCCAGCCTGTCCACAGCAGTGGGATGATTAGGGCGACGAAGGCGGGCGGGAAAAAGAATCCGCCTACGACGATACCTGTGGTGAGTAGCAGGGTCAGAGTGAAAGTACCAATGTTCAACAACTGCGAGGGAGAGCTTTTCCAGATTACCGATTCATCATTCATGTTGTTGGAAGTATAAGCAGCTTTAGGGAATTGGGAATTAGGAATTAAAAATTAAGAATTAGGAGTCGGAGCGCGAAGCGTGGAGACAGCCGGAGGCAATTAAGAGCCGAGGCCGCGAAGCGGGCGAGACAGTCTGAGCGAAGCGATGACAATTAAGCATTGGGTGAAATTACTCAGTGGGATCTGTTTTCTGTTTACTGGGCACTGCTTTATCTAGGGCCTTTTTGGCGGTGCGGGTGATGATCACTGTGACTGCAATGGTGGCAATGAGGCCTCCGATTTTCAGGGCTGTTTGTGCGGTGCCGGCTTCGGATGCTTCGGTGGCGGCACGGGCGGCGTAGCCGAGATAGACATACAGAATGGTGCCGGGCATCATGCCTATCCACGAAGCGAGGACGTAGTGACTGAATTTAACTTTGGTTAGGCCGAAGGCGTAGTTCAGTAAGTTGAAAGGGAAAACGGGGGACAGGCGGGTGAGGCCGACGATTTTCCACCCTTGGTGAGCGACGGCTTCGTCGATGGCGCTGAACGAGGAATTACCGGCGATTTTTCCGGCAATTTTATCCCGCGCTAGATAACGGCCGACGAGAAAAGCGATGCTGGCTCCGAGGGTGGATGCAATGGAAACCCATATGGAGCCCCAGACGACTCCATAAATTGCTCCCGCACCAAGGGTGAGGACTGATCCCGGGAGAAAAAATACCGAGGCAACGATGTAGAGAAGGATGAACAGGAGAATGCCGATGGAGCCGAGTTCGTCGATATAATTTATGGAGCTTTGCAGCCATTCGCTGACTGGCAGAAAAATCAGCGCAGTGATTATGGCGCCTATGATGGCGATTCGGAAAACCCACGCGCCAATGTTTGAGGTTTTGGCCGGGCGCTTGTTTTCGCTTGGAAAAATTGGCTCGCTCATTATTGCTGGTTTAAACTCCAGTCGTAGCTGGTGTATTTGATTTTAAGTTTTTTGCCTTTGAGGTCGATGGGGAAAAGTGGAGTGACAAAGTCCTGGAGGCTTCCGCTTTTGGTGAAATCCTCGGCAAACCAGTCGAAGATGGGCGAGAGATAGAGCGTATTGCCATCCAGCCTGTTTTTGTTTTTCTGACTGAGGAAATAACGTCCTCGTGCGTTGAGTTGATCGTCGAGATTTTCCGGGACAAAAGCTTTGTTATGCAATGGCGGGCAGCCCATGGCTGCGCAGACGATGACAAAATGAATTCGGGGTTCTTGGTATTTTGGACGCAGTATTTTGTGTTCGATGGTGTTGAGGGTGGTCTTTTTGCCAAAGAGGGTGACTGATTTCACGTCCCAGGGTTGGCCAAAAAGGCTGCCGATTTTCTTGATACTTTTTACCGGGTAATTGTCGATGATCAGTTGCAGGGTTTCTGCATTGTAAACATTGATGAGAAAGGCAAGTCGCTGATCGCGGGTCCAGCCGTTGAATTCAGATTCACTGATAGCTCCGGTTTCTTTCAAGTAGTGGTCGAGTTTTGATCGATAGGCTTTGAGCCCTGGGTAATCTACCATTCCTTCGGTATTGACAAATTTGCCCAGGACTTCGTTGAATTCGGCGTGGGTGTGATCAAAGGCACGGACGGATGAGGTGGCGAAAGTCGCTATCAGCGCAATTAAAAGGAGAGGTGTTTTATTTATGATTATCATTAAGGTTTA
The DNA here is from genome assembly GCA_013152075.1 of Verrucomicrobiota bacterium. Lineage (GTDB taxonomy): Bacteria > Verrucomicrobiota > Verrucomicrobiia > Verrucomicrobiales > DEV007 > JAADHD01. Next base: position 1,891 of record JAADHD010000314.1, read on the forward strand.
CGTGTCTGTGTGAAGAGCGGGGAGGAGGAGTGGGAACCACGGATGGCACGGATAACACGGATGGATGTGGAGGTTAGTGATGTTTTTCGAGAGTTCTCTAAAAAATTTCCAAGTCTGCCGCACTGGCTACGTTTTAACTACCTGAGTAGTTACGATTTAACAACAGTCCGAGCCGCAACATTCGGATGCGTCAGTATTGGCAGCGTAGTTTTCGCCTTTGGTCGAGCGGGGGTGGCGAATGCGCATTTCACTGTCGTCGAACGCTTCGGCCTGTTCGCTCGGGACTTCTTCCCGGGGGGTGATGAATTCAAAAAATTCCGCATAGGGAGCCTTGCGGTAGAGTTGGTAGGTTTTGTCGCAGACGGCGTAGCGTTTTCCCCGTTCCATGGGGTGATCGTCGTCGTCGAGCACTTTCTTAAACGGACCTTTGTAGATGACCGCTTGGTTACGATCGAGGCAGGCTCCCTGTTTGCCCTTGAAGGCTTCTATGGTCATGCTTTTGAATTCGATCCCTTGCACAGTCTGCCAGGGTTCCGTATCCAGTTTCAGGATTTGAATTCCATAAAATCCAGCATCTTCAAATGCCTGTAGAAACTCATCTTCGCGAAACGCTCCGGAGATGCATCCGCTCCAGAGGTCTGGATCTTTCATCATTTCCTCGCTTACAGTTTCATCTGATACGATGTCGGATATGACGGCGCGACCGCCGAGTTTGAGCACTCTGAAGATTTCTTCGAAGAGTTGTAAGCGATTGCTCATGGAAACCAGATTCAAGACGCAGTTGGATACGACGACGTCGATACTGTCATCGGGGATCAGGGGTTTTTTGACCCGGAGTTCATCCGCGAGTTCCTCGGCTTCGACGAAGTGATTGGCATTGTCGATAGGTCGAGCTTTGAGCTCACTGTCCATTGCTTCCAGATCGAGCGCGAGATCCTGAATGCGCCCTTTTCGGAATTCGACATTCGCGTAGCCAATTTTTTCGGCAACAAGTGGGGCATTGCGTCGAGCGACGTCGAGCATGTCATCGGTCATGTCGACACCGATAACTTTTCCTTTGGAGCCAACAACCTGGGAGGCAATGAAACAAATTTTTCCGGTACCGGAGCCAAGGTCGAGAACAGTTTCTCCAGGTTTGAGGTATTGGCTGGGATCGCCACAGCCGTAATCACGTTCGATGACTTCATCGGGAATGACCTTGAGGTATTGAGGGTCGTATTCCACGGGGCAGCAGAGTGCGGGTTCCTGGGCATTGGCGCCGTCGGCGTATCTTTTTTTAACAACAGATTCTGTCTTCATGGTTGGGATATAGAAGGATTAGAAATGGTTTTTTATCTTCAGACTGATTGAATGGGAATTCCTTACAAGGGAATAGTCTCTAGGGTTACATCATTTGCAGGCATCGTCCAATGCTGTCAGGAGCTCAGATATTTCACGCTAGCGCTCCTCCACAGGATGAGCCGCTACCGGCAGTGCAGCCAAAGCAGTGCGGTCCTGTACGAATTGGGATGTCGGCAAAAGTTTCCGGGTCGATGTCCCAGACGGATAATGCTGAACCGTCGTTTTGAGGTTCGAGAGGCATTTTCATCATCTGGTTAAAATCGCAATCAAAGACTTCCCCGAGCCAACTGACGTTGATGGTGTTGCGGCACATGAGTCCGTTCACAGTTCCGGGATTGAATGACTCCCTGAGCAAGTGGTGATATTCCTCGAGTTGGCCGGTGTTTTTCAGATGAGAGGCAAAACGGGCGATGGGCATGTTGGCGATGCAGTAGAGTTCATTGAACTCGATGTCAAAATGCTCACGCATGGCTTTTTTGTAATCGGCTTCCAGCTCGATCTGGCAGGGCGGGAGGAATGCTCCATTTGGGTTGTAAACAAAATTCAGCTTGAGCTTGGGATCATGTCCGTAACCGAGGGCGTTGAGTTTCTGAAAAGCAAGAATGCTTGAATCAAAGACCCCATCCCCACGCTGTTCATTGACGTTGTCGGGTTGATAACAAGGCATCGAGGCGATGATTTCAACTTCGTTTTCGCAAAGGAAGTCAGCGACCCATTCGTAACCGGGCTCGTTGATGATGGTCGCGTTCAGTCTATCCATCACCCGGCGAGGTTGATCAAAATGCCGGACGGTCTTTACCAGGCGTCTGAAATCCGGAATCATCTCGGGTGTTCCTCCGGTGAGGTCGAGAGTGGGGATGTCGCTTTTCTCGAACCATTCGAGGATGTGGTCGACCGTTTTTCCATCCATGATCTCCTTGCGCTTTGGGCCGGCGTTCACATGGCAGTGGGAGCAGGTCAGGTTGCAGAGTTTGCCGATGTTTACTTGCAGGATCTCCGGACGCTTGCGGAGCAGGGGGCTGCCGCAATCCGCCAAGGCTTGATCAAAGTCGTTGAGTTGTTCCAGAGTCTGCATTTCAGAGAGGGAAGGTGGTTTTCGACTTCCCAAGACGGATATTCTATTTAATCCTTACAAATATAAGTAAGGATATATGCCGCAAAAACGCCGGAGAGACGAGGATAATTTTTGGGTCATTCTGCATCGTGCACGCAGAGGTTTACGTGTCTGTGTGAAGAGCGGGGAGGAGGGAGTAACCACGGATTGCAGGCATGTAGTTGTTCAAGAGTTTTTTTCAATAAGCGTTAATTTTTCTAAGTTACAAGAGATACCCCCGCTCCCCTGGGGGACGGGAGG
>JAADHD010000140.1 GCA_013152075.1 Verrucomicrobiota bacterium
AGGACAGTTTACCTTCCCTTCTCTTGCACCAACAGTGCTTAATGAGACAGCCCAGTGCGAAGCGCTGGGTAAAAAACCCAAATCTTCCAGCCCTGAGCCGGAGCGAAGCGTAGACAGCCGGAGGCAACGGGCGAAACTCATAATACCAGCAGCTTAACTATTTTGTCTTACCCCCACTCTTCATCCTCCCCTAACCGCCTCAAAACAGGGTAACGCCTACAGCCTACAGCCTACAGCCTACAGCCTACAGCCTACAGCCTTCCCACCTACAGCCTTCCCCCTCACACCGTCTCCCCCGGCAGGAATTCCGGCATCAGGCGAATCGCCTGCGCAGGCAAAATCCCCGTCTCCGCCAGCTGCCGCGCGGCGGCTGAAACGCGTTTAGCGTAACGCTCAGTGTCATTGGAATAACGCGTGATCTCAGGGCGCAGGGCTTCCAGAAAAATATCATCATCGCGCGATATGACCGCCACGTCTTGAGGAATACGTTTGCCCTGATTCAATAGATGAAAAACAAGTGTCAAAGTGTGCTGCGCACGCGCCACCACAAATGCCGTAGGCGCATTCTTCTGCTTCAACGCGGTATCAACCAATTTACATAAATGCTCCGCGCTGCCATCATGACGCAATACCTGCATGCTGGCATTTTTCGAACTCGCCACCAGTTCTTTTAACCCCACTTCACTATCCGCGTCTCCACCAAAAATTTCCCTGGGCAATACCAACGCGATCCGGCTGTGCCCTTTGCGCAACAACACCCCACCCGCATGATGACACACCGCTCGGTGATCAGCATCAATGGAAGGCAGCATGATATTCGGCCTGGAGGACCCCATTACCAGGCACGGTATTTTTTTGCGCACAAACCACCGTTCTGTTGTTTCCTTGGAATAAAGCAGCATCCACACATTACTGGGGTTGCGGCTCACCAACTTCTCAAGAGCCCGCGAAGGTTTCGCTGAATAACATGCCTTGTCATGATGGATACGCATGGCAAATCCCGCGCGCGCCAAAGTCCTCCGCAAGACATCCAACAGCAAAAGAGTCGATGGATTCAAACCCGTCAAAGGAGTCGAAGAAAGCACCCCAACCACCCGTTCTTTCCCCCCATCATTCAATCCAGACTTTTTCTTTTTGATCCGTCTATTCTTGCCCTGGGTGACTTCCAGCAATCCTTCACGCTGCAATTCCTTAAGCGCCGTGCGAATCGTCGTCCGCCCGACTTGCAATTGCTCCATCAATACTCTCTCTCCTGGTAGAGTATCCCGCCATTGCCCCGCTTCGATTCCATTGCGCAGACTTTCCACCGTCTCCGCAATGAGTGAACAACGCTTGGGTAATCGAGTTTCAACTGAGGTTTTTCCCTTCACTGGTTTTATTATAAAACCAGTACAGCCCGCTTGCAAACCACATATGCAAAAAGCATTATATTACCACTATGACCGACTACAACGCCCACAAACAAGATTACGACCAACACGGATACACCATTGTTCGTGAATTCCTCAATCAATCAGAATTAAGCGAGCTACAGGAAAACCTGGATCGTTACATCCGTGAGATCGTTCCGACCCTGCCTGATGCAGATGCCTTTTACGAAGACCGAGATCGCCCTGAAACTCTAAAGCAGTTGCAACACATGGGATCCGACCCGTATTTTCTGTCTACGGTCAGCACCCCAAATGGAAAGCCCTGTCGGAAACTCTGATCGGCGAACCCGTCAGTGAATCACAAACGGAATGGTTCAACAAACCAGCCGGCACCCGACACGTCACTCCTCCCCATCAGGACAATTATTACTTCTGCCTCAAACCATCGAATGTGGTCACCATTTGGTTGGCTCTCGACCCGGTCGATACGGAAAATGGTTGCCTGCGCTACTTGCCCGGTTCACACAAACAGGGTTTCATTCCTCATTCCAAATCCAAAACACTGGGCTTCTCACAGGGCCTCTCCAGCTACACCACAGACGATTTCAGCAATGAAATAGCCATCCCGTTACAAGCAGGTGATGCCGTCGCTCATCATGGAATGACAGTTCACCGCGCGGATGCCAATATATCTGCAACGCGTCACCGTCGTGTGATGGCCATGGTCAGCAAAGGCGTCTCCTGCGAGCGCGACGAAGAAGCCTACGCTCGTTACCTGCAAATGATGCAAAAACAGCATCAGGAGGTTGGCATCGCGGTCTGAAAAATTGATGACCGATTGCAATTCGTCTTGCCCGCTATGATTTTATCCACCCAATGAACTCCGCCAATCAAAAACCCCACCCCCTGCCGCTCAGCGAGCTCTACCAACTCAAGCGCTGGAACACTCCCACCATTTACAACGGCTGGGAACAGGTCACCCAACAAAACCCCGCGGAGGATTCCTTCAACATCGAGGAAACTCACGACTTCATGCCGCAGATGGGCCCCATGGTGGGATACGCCGTCACTCTGGTGATCGAACCCAGCAATGCGGAACACCGCCAAACGAACCCAAACGCGGGCGCCGAATATCGTGAATACATCGCCAGTATTCCCGGTCCGAAAATCGTCGTGGTGCAGGATCTCGATAAACCCCAAGTATTGGGATCCCACTGGGGAGAAGTCAACGCCAACCTGCATCGCGCTTTTGGCTGTGTCGGCACCATCACCGACGGCGCGATCCGCGACGTGGACGAGATGTGCAACGCCGGGTTCAAGGCACTCGCCCAACGTCTCTGTGTCGGCCACGCTTTTGTTCATCCAGTGCGCTGGAACTGCGAAGTGGAAGTCTTCGGCCGCACGGTAAAACCCGGCGACCTGATTCATGCCGATCAACATGGCTTCATGACAATCGCTCCGGAAGACCAAGCAGCTTTACTCGACGCCGCACGCTTCATGGATGAAAACGAATGCCAAACCGTGATCCCGGCGATCCGCGCTTCAGCGGATAAAAATGCCGCTGATTTATTGAGTCATGTCGAACAATCCATCGACCAGTTCCGTGACAATGTGAAAGCCAAATTCAACAACTCAGGCGAATGGTAAAAAAATAAAAACCTACATGGATAGACAGGATAAACAGGATAAAATCATATTAACTCAAGAAAATCCTCTCTTTAAAAAATCCTGTCCATCCTGTTCATCCATGCCAACTCCCCTCCAAAAAAATCTCAATGAAAACTCTTCCCCTATTACTTACCACCCTCTTCCTGTTAACACTTTCCGTTCACGCCACAGAAGAACTAACATTCTTCGCATTCGATGATCACAGCATCCCGTGGACGCACAACTTAAAAACCACCCTGGTTCAGGCCGACAAACATCCCGACAACCCCGTGCTTCGTCGCGGCCCCAAAGGAGCACCGGATAACGCCCACGCCATTCTCTACGGCACGGTCATCAAGGACAAAGACAAGTTCCGCATGTGGTATCTCGGCAGCTTTGATGCAAAACAATTGAAAACCCCGGCGCCAAAAAACTGGCGCCCCATGTGCTACGCAGAAAGCAAGGACGGCATTCATTGGACCAAGCCAAATTTAGGCTTGGTGAAATTTAATGGTAATAAAAATAACAACATCTGCCTCATCCAGGGCAATCCACAATCACTGACACTCGTCAACGATTTCCTGTCAGTGTTGCACGACCCCGACGATCCTGATCCCTCTAAGCGTTTCAAAGTCGCCTACATCGCCCATGTGCCCTACGAGGAAATCGTCGGTGGTATGAGCAGCATCGGTCGGAAAGAAAAAGACATCTGCTCCACGATCTGCGCAACCAGTGCCGACGGATTGATTTGGAAAATTGTCGGTGATCGCCCAGCGAATGCAGGCGGCGAACGGTTTGAGGTCAGTGGCCTCTATCGTTTTGGTGACTTCTATTATTCTACTGGGCAAATCATTGGCCCATGGTCATGGCAGACGGACGGATCATTCCGCAAAGATCCTCAGCGCTCCGACCCCGACCGCGTGATGCGAGTCTATCGCTCCGCGGATTTCAGCTCTTGGTCGCAAGCCACCGCACTGGGCTTTGCCCGCCCCGGACAGCTTTCAAGCCCACCCGCCAGAGGTCAACAAACGCACATGGGAGCAGGTATGTGGAATCGTGGCAAGGTTATGATTGGCCTCTACGGACAATGGCAGGACGCCGCCGTGCCACCCGCCAAAGGCCATGGTTTCAACGAAGGTGTTCACATCGATCTTGGACTTATTCTAAGCAATGACGGCATCCATTTTCGCGAACCGGTGGCGAAGCACAAAGTCATCGCCGTAGGCAAGGAGGGCGAATGGGATGACGTCGCCTTGCTCCAGGGACACGCCTTTGTCAATGACGGGGATAAAACGATGATTTGGTATTCCCACTGGGACACCAGCGGCCAAGGCAAGCCTATGGAAATCGGACTGGCGACTTTGCGTCGAGATGGCTTTGGTTATTTATCTGCTCAAGAGGATGACAACGAGTCGGAGTTCATCACCGACTTTTTTGAGTCTGATGAAAAAACAAAAATCCATCTGAATGTAGACGGAGTGTCACCCGATGCTCCGCTCGAAATCGAGTTACTCAACCGCCTGGCCAAACCCCTGCCGGGATTCTCCGGTGCCGATGCGGTGAAAATTACCGGCAATGACATACGCCAGCCAATCACCTGGTCAAAAAAAATGCCCAGCGGAAAACTTGCGCTTAGAGTAAAATACCCCAGCGGAAGCAAAGCTAAAGTTTACGCAATCTATTTGAATGATTAGAAGAACAACGCTGAACGTTTCTCCCAGATTATTTACCAATTATACTTACTCACACTTAATATGAAATTCCACCCCATCCTCTACGCCGTCCTTTTTCACACCTTCTGCCTCAACGCAAACGCCAAAGATCACCCCGCGCCCTTCTCTCCCCAACACCGCCTCACCATGGCCGAATACGCAGGCACCCTGCGACTGTGGGAAAAACAACACCCGCAGTGGGTCACAGTGGAATCCCGTGGCATCAGTGGACAAAATATGCCGGTCTATTTACTCAAGATCACCGACAGCTCAGTGCCTGACACCGATAAACAGATCTGCTTGGTCACCACCCTGCACTGTGGCCCCGAGCGAACCGGAACCACTGGCGCCCTTGCTTTCGCCGAATGGATGCTCAGCGATGATACGCTCGCCGCAGAAACCCGTCGTCGTCAAATTATTCTCATTATGCCAATCATCAATCCGCTGTCGATGTTTTTCACCGATCGCTTTCGCAATGAATACGGTGTGGACCCTTATACCGGATCCGGTCCCAAAGGCAAGGTCTGGGACATCAAAACGTTGACTGTCAAGCAGCCGGAACTCGCTCCTGAATTGATGGCATTTGTTTCAGTCGTCGATGAATACCAACCGGAAGTCCACGCCGACTTCCATGGCACCGGACTGCAAGAATACGCTCCTGATCAACTCGGCACCCGGCAAACTTATCACGGCCAAATCATGACCGAAGTCACCGGCGGTGCCTATTCCAACTACGCCCTGCGTCCCTGGGACTGGCGTGTGACCGAAGCCATGATCGCATCCGGCAATGCCGCAGGTTTCCCCTCGGACCGTTTTGAAGCGGACGCGCAACGCACTTTCTGGGGGCCTGAGCTGGCTCCCTTGGGACAAAAACTCTGGCATGGTCGACCTCAGTTTTACTCTGCCCACTACGCTTACGCCAAATACCACACCCTGATTATCACCCAGGAAGTGGCCTGGGAGCAAAGCGTGATTGAACGCATGAAGGGTCTGCTGCGCATCGGCAATCAAGTCTGGAATGACGAACGCCAAGCCAGTTACCCAGTCAACCGAATGAAACATCTTATTGGTCATTTTGTCACCGCTTATGGAAACAGCGCCAGCGAGCGTCGCAAGAGCCGGATCGAGCTGTGGTCGAAGCAAAAAAGTCTGGCACTCGGTTTTATGTACCCGCAAACCGATGGACGTGAAAGTCTGGTCTGCGCCACAACGGCCGCAGCAAAAAAAATCGTCGCAGTCCATGATCTTGACGAGCTGCACGCGAATCTAAAAACACAATTCTCCGCTAATGCCGCGAATATCAAAAACTTCATCCAAGCCGGACCCGAAATCAAACTGGCGATAGGAACACCCAATGCCAAGTTGCTCGCAGCAAAGGAAAGCGATGATGTAAAATTCGAAAACGGTGTCAGCTTTCGCCTGCGTCTGCCTTATCAAAAACCGAGCAACATAAAAGTCCAACTCAATGGCCAGACCCTGAAAACCAGCGCCAATGACGGATACGAAAGCTGGCTCGCT
>JAADHD010000060.1 GCA_013152075.1 Verrucomicrobiota bacterium
GATCGCGGACGCCGGAGGGAGTGAGGGTGGTGCAGCAGCGCGCTTATCTGCTGTTTACGGGAGCTCCGGTGAAAGGGTCGAAAGTGCAAGGCAATTTGTTTGTATCAAAGGAAGCTGGGCAGACAATTTTGTATGAACATCAGAAGCCCTGGAGGCGTGGCGGCAGTTTGCGTGCGCCATCCGCTCTCAGCTCGTGCAAGGCGAATCGAAATTTGTATTTCAACACAGAGGATAAACTGTGGGCGGATGAATTTCTGCAGGAGCAGAGGAAACGAGGAGTGGAGAAAGAGAGTATTGTTCTTGATCCGAAATTTGTCGATCCGGAGAAGGATGATTTTCGGATCAAGGCAGAATTTGTGATACAAAAATTAGGGGTCGAACAGATTGACGTGCGGGAGGCAGGTGTGAGGAAAGGAATACAGAAGAGCGGGGGCACGACGAGGCAGGAAAGAACCACAAATTAGAAATAAGGAATGAGGCAGCAATAAAATACCTTACGCAATTGCGCCGAAGTTTTATGTGACAAGAGAGTTTTGTGACTGTAGCCGTTTGGTCAGATTTACAGATGCTTTATGAAACTTTTACTCTTCACTCGACGTTTTGCTACCTTGCTTTTGACCATTCTTCTGCTGGGAATAGCGGGTTCCCTGATCGCTCAGAAAACGAAAAAAAAGAAGGATCCGTTGCGTCCGACACCGATGCCGGAAGTCGAGGATGCAAAAAACTCCAAGACTGGAAAAGCGGCCCCTGTGCAGGATCCCAAGTTGGCGGCTTTTGGCATTTATGAGAAGACAACAGCCATGCCGAAAAAAGTGGCGGCTGTCGATACTGTGTTACCGCTCAAATTGAAGGCAGGGGATCGCATTGCCTTTATCGGCAACACCTTGTTTGACCGGGCTGCGGATTACGCTCATTTTGAATCACTGCTTCAATTGGCCAATCCGGATCACAAACTGGTGGTCCGCACACTTGCCTGGTCGGCAGATGAGACAGACGTTCAGCCACGACCGGAGAATTTCGCCAGCGTCAAACAGCATCTGGCTTATGAAAAAATCGACGTCATCTTTGCCGCTTTTGGTTTTAATGAGTCGTTTTCGGGAGTGAAACGCATACCGGAATTTAAGTCGAAGCTGACGACTTATCTCATCGATCTCAAGACTAGTGCATTCAACGGCAAGACCGGTCCCCGCATCGTTCTAGTCTCGCCGATTGCCAATGAGAATATCAAGAGAGCCTATTCAAAACAGAACTCTCGCGCTGGTACTTCGACTCTGGATATTCCTGCGGCGGATATGAACAACGAGCGACTTGCTGCTTACACCAAAGCGATGGCTGAAGTCGCAGCGGAGCAAAATATTGGGTTTACTGATGTGTTTGTCTCGACCAAAGCGGCGATGGCTGATGCTGATAGTAATCTCACCATTAATGGGGCTCATTTGAATGACGAGGGTTACAAGGTATTTGCCGATCAACTGTTTCGCAAGACTTTCAGTGAATCGCCACCGGCAGGAAATGAAGAATTACGTGCGGTGGTCGTTGATAAAAACCAACAATATTTCCATCGCTATCGTCCGCTCAACACCTTTTATTATACCGGTGGACGTAGCGAAACATACGGTTACCTCGATTTCCTACCCGCGATGCGCAATTTTGGCATCATGGTGGACAACCGGGATCAACGCACTTGGCAAATAGCCAAGGGCAATACCTTTGCTGGAACACCGGTAGATGATTCCAACCTGCCTTCACTGGGGCCGGTGATCGAATCTCGAGGAGCTAACAAGTGGTTGTCACCGGCGGCTGAGCTGGCTGAATTTGACGTTGATCCTCGTTTTGAGGTCAATCTGTTTGCTTCTGAAGAAGAGTTCCCGGAAATCGCCTGTCCGGTTCAGATGCGTTGGGACGCACGCGGGCGTTTGTGGGTCGCTTGCTCCACTACTTACCCGCATCTCTATCCAGGTAATAAACCCAATGACAAAATTGTCATTCTTGAAGACACCGACCACGATGGTAAAGCTGACAAGTCCACAATTTTTGCCGATGATCTGGAGATTCCTCTGGCCTTTGAGCTGACTAAAAACGGGGTTTATGTTTCCGAAGAACCGCATCTGACGCTCATCCTTGATACGGATGGGGATGACAAGGCTGACTACCGTGAGAAAATTCTCACCGGCTTTGGTACCGAAGATTCCCATCACGCCTTGCATGATTTCCTCTGGACTCCCGACGGGGATCTGATGTTCCGCGAATCGATATTTCATCACTCGCAGGTGGAAACTCCTTACGGGCCTATTCGTGCGGACAACTCTGCATGGTTTCGTTTTCGTCCTTCGACGCAAAAGTTGATCACTTTTGGCAACTACCCGAACACCAATCCCTGGGGGGCGACTTATTCCGACTGGGGACATCACGTTGCCAGTCACCCTATTTTTGCCAGTGCTTTTCACGCCACTAATCCGCCCTATCCCAAGCAGCACCCCAAGGCTAGTAATCTTCCTGCTTATTCAGGGGTCGCAGGGCATGAATTTGTTGATTTTCCGATGTGGCCGGAAGAGCTGCAAGGCGGGTTTATTAAAAATCGCTACAAACCTACCAATCGAGTTGAGATGCACCAATGGGTGGAGAAGGATGATCACTTTGAAGAAAAATACCTCGGGGATTTGTTGTTTTCAAAGAACCTCAGTTTCATTCCGGTGGATCTGCGCTACGGCCCACGAGGGGCGATGTATATTTGTGACTGGTATAATCCGGTCAAAGGTCATGCACAGTATTCTTTGCGTGATCCACGACGTGACCGCAAGTCCGGACGCATCTGGCGCATTGTGCCCAAAGGAGCCAAATTGCAGGATCCACCGAAGATCGCTGGAGCGAGTATCGTGGAATTGCTCGACAATCTGAAGCGCCGTGAATATCGCTATCGTTACTGGAGCAAGCGTGAGTTGCGTGATGAACACGATCCGGGTGCCGTTGCAAAGGCGCTCGATGTCTGGGTGAATAACTTGGATTCAAATGATCCACGTTTTCGTCATCATCAGGTTGAGGCGGTATGGACTTATCGGTATGTTGATGCAAATGAGCGAGGCGATTTGCTGAAGGAGCTTTTAAATTGTGAAGAACGCCACGCGCGCGCAGCCGCTACGCGTCAGTTGCGTTACTGGAATAGCGACATATCGGCGACGATTACGGAACTCGCAGCCCGGGCGAAAGATGACAATGGTATTGTCAGAATGGAAGCCGCCAATGCGGCGACCTACATTGGTAGCAAGGAAGCTCTCGACGCGATCCTGCCGATTCTTGACCTGCCGATGGGTGATCATTTGAAATATACCATGCAGTGCGCCATCGGAGCAGAATCGTTGAATCGATATTGGGAAGGAAACGAGGCTTATCTCAGCAGTCACCCCAAGCTGCTGGATTTCAGTAAAACGCTGGTCGTCAAAAAACAAAAATTCAAATCGCTCAATCCCAAACTGACGGCGGAAGACAAGGCTTTTGATAAGCAGAAGAACATAAAAACGGTTCGTATTTCCTGTATTCCGGAACGCATTTTTTACACCCTGACGAAGTTCGAAGTTAAAGCAGGTGAGCCGGTTAAATTGATCTTCACCAATCCGGACGTCACTCGACACAACCTCTGCATCGTCGAACCCGGCGCTTTGGAAGAAGTTGGAATGGCAGGTAACGAAATGGCGAAAGATCCCAAGGGAATCGACAAAGGCTTCATTCCTGATTCAGCTAAGATCCTCCATCACACGCCGCTCTTGAGCGAAAATAACCGCTTCATTCTGCGCTTCAAAGCACCTGAAAAACCAGGTATTTATCCCTATCTATGCACCTTCCCCGGTCACTGGGTGATCATGAAGGGTGAAATGGTGGTGGAGTAGAGATGAGGGGATAGCAGGGGGCGTGATTGACATTTTTCCTATTGCATGCGTTATTAGATTCAACCTGAGTCAGATAATGATTCACTGTCTGTAGAGAAAGGTATATTTATGAAGACGATCACCTTGCGCAATATTGATCCTGAGTTGAAGAAGGCGCTTGCGGATAAAGCTGAGTTGGATTCAGCCAGTCTGAACAGCGTAGTGTTGCAGGCTTTGAGGGAAGTGTTTGGTTTGCAAAAGCGACCGCGCCGCAAGCGTAATCCGGAGCTCGAAAAGCTTGCAGGATCATGGGGGAAGAAGGACAAAGCGGAGTTTGAAAAAAACACGGCCGCTTTCAACAAGGTTGACGATGAATTGTGGCAATGAAACGCATCCTCATTGATACCAATGCCTACACGGCATTTATGCACCAGCATACCGAGGTGGTGGACGCATTGAGCTTTGCCGAGGAAATTGTCATGTGCCCCACCGTAATGGGTGAATTGCTCGCGGGGTTTAAAAGTGGCAGCAAAGAAAAGAAAAATAGAAGTGAATTGGATGCATTTCTGGATGTTGTGAATGTGTCTGAAATTCACATCGATACCGAGACATCGGAGTTTTACGCCGAAGTTTATCGGGCGCTACGGGCAAAAGGGAAACCTATACCCAGTAATGATTTATGG
>JAADHD010000388.1:0-1590 GCA_013152075.1 Verrucomicrobiota bacterium
GGATCGATTGGATGAACAGGGGGCGATGTCGATCGAAGCGCGTGATATCGATGGTGATGGTAAGGTGGAGATTGTCATTTGCACCCGGGCGCCCAAGGCGCGGATCTATTGGTTGGAGAGACCGGAAGACCCTACTCAGTTGTGGAAACCGGTGGGGTTGGTTAGTGAGCCGAACCAGCACCGCATGCGTTGGGCGAAGGGGGAGGATGGACGTCACTACATCATCTCGGTGCCGATTCATGCGCGGGTGAAGGGGGAGGCGGTGAAGGTTTACGCTTATCCGATGCCGCCGGATGCGCAGGGGAAAGTTGAGCGTCAGTTGCTGATCGATAACATGAGCGACATGCATGATTTTTCTGTGGTGAAAGGTAAGAAGGGGCAAGGGGAGAAGTTGTTTTTCATTGGTTTTGAAGGAGTGGATCTGATGGGGAATTCGGCGGAAAAATTCTGGCGGCCGGATGGAGTTCGACGTTTGCCGGGCATGACGGAAGGTTTGGGAGAGGTTGACGAGGGACGGACGAAGAATAGATCTTTTTTGGCGTTGGGTGAACCCAAACACGGGACGCGGGTGGTGGTTTATCCGGCGGATGACAAAGGGCAATATGGTCAGGGGCGGCAGGTGTTGGATGATAGCCTGATATCCTGTCATGCTTTGGAATGCGAGGATGTGCTGGGTATTGGCCGGGATCAGGTGATCGCTGGGTGGTGGGGGGACGAGGGAGTGGGCAACTACGGTATTCGTATCTATGTGCCGTTGAATGACGAGGCTACTGAGTGGAAAACGATCAGTGTCGATGAAGGCACGATGGCTTGTCAGAGTTTGCAGATTGCCGACATGGATGGCGATGGGGATTTGGATCTGGTTGCGGCGGGATGGACGACTAAAAATTTAGTGATTTTCTGGAACCGAAGCGGTGAGTCGAAATCTGTGAATAAATAATGAAAATGACATTTACCTTATTGCTGATGAAGCTGCGTTTGATTGGTCTTATCTTGGTAGCTACGGCTGCTGTTATCCTTCCCATGCCTGCGGCTGAGTTGAGTCAGCAGCAGCGGGTATTTTTTGAGAAAAAAATTCGCCCGGTGCTGGTGGATCATTGTTATAAATGTCATTCGGAGAAGGCCGAGGAAGTGGAAGGTGGCTTGTTGTTGGATACACGTGAGGGTATCCGCAAGGGGGGAGATACCGGGCGGGCGGTGGTGCCAAACCGGATCAGCGAGAGTTTGCTGATGAATGCGATTCAGCATGGTGATTTTGAAATGCCGCCGGATAAAAAACGCCTACCGGATGAAGTGATCGCTAATTTTTCCAAGTGGATCAAAATGGGCGCGCCCGATCCGCGGGAGAGCAGTGGCAAGGTTTCGCGCCTGGCTGCCGACAAAGAGGCTGCAGGTAATCACTGGGCTTATCAGCCATTGGCTAAGAGTAAGATCCCGGTGGTGAAAAAGAAGAGCTGGCCACAGGGCTCTATCGATCATTTCGTTTTAGCGAAACTAGAAGAGGTGGGGGTGGAGCCGGTGGCAGATGCAGATCGTTATACGCTCTTGCGTCGTGCGACTTACGATCTTACCGGGCTGCCGCCGACTTTT
>JAADHD010000388.1:1623-8122 GCA_013152075.1 Verrucomicrobiota bacterium
CAAGGTGGTGGATCGTTTGTTGAAGTCGCAACGCTTCGGGGAGCGCTGGGGGCGACATTGGTTGGATGTGGCGCGTTATGCGGATTCGAGCGGAGGGGGGCGTGACTTTACCTACACCAATGCCTGGCGTTATCGGGATTATGTCATCGATGCTTTTAATAAGGACAAAGCTTATAATCAGTTTGTGCGTGAGCAGGTGGCGGGAGATTTGTTGCCTTACAGCAATGATGATCAGCGAAGAGATCAATTGGTAGCTACGGGGTTTTTGGTGATCGGTCCGAAAAATCTTGGCGAACGAGATAAGGAAGTGACGCGATGGAATGTGATTGATGAGCAGATCGATACGGTGGGGCGTGCTTTTCTGGGTTTGACTTTGGGTTGTGCGCGTTGTCACAAACACAAGTTTGATCCGGTGTCGCTGAATGATTATTACGCGTTGGCAGGAATTTTCTCCAGCACCCGAACTTTAAAAAAACCGAAAGCCAAGGATGCTATGTCCCATTGGCAACCCGTGCCTTTGCCGGTGGGCGAAAAAGAGGCACAGCGCTTGAAAGATGAATTTGCTAAACAAAAGGCGGAGGCTTCCAAGCGTAAAGGAGCGGCTTTGGCTTATGTCGAGGAGTTGGAACTGCAGATGAAAGAACTGCGGAGCCGTGTGGATCGAGACGAGAAAGCGGAAGCATTGTTGGGCAAAAAACTGATCAAAGCAAAGTTTGATGGAGATGCCGCCACGGGGGAAGCGAGTGTATTGGCGGTCTATCTGACGGCTTTGCCGATGGCTTTGGCGGTGAATGATATGGAGGAGGTGGTCGATGAAAATATACGCATTCGCGGGCAGACGCATACTAAGGGAGGGAAGGTGTCGCGCGGTTTTTTGTCGGTTTTGATGCAGGGTGAGTCGGCAGGAATTCCCGAGGGACAGAGTGGCCGTTTGCAATTGGCCGAGTGGTTGACTGATTCCGGATCGCCAGCAGCGGCTTTGAGTTCACGGGTGATGGTGAACCGGGTGTGGAATTATTTGTTCGGTGCGGGTTTGGTGCTCACGGCGGATAATTTCGGGGCGCAGGGGGAGCTGCCGTCGCATCCGGCTATGCTCGACTACCTCTCGCAGCAGTTCATCGATAAAGGCTGGTCGGTGAAAAAGCTGGTTCGTCAGATCATGTTGTCGAGGGTGTATCAATTAGCTGCCGAACAGCGGGATTTGGCGATGAAAATCGACCCGGACAATCGTCTGTTGTGGCGAACCAATGGAAGGCGGATGGATGTGGAGGCGATTCGTGATTCGATTTTGACCATCAGTGGCTTGATTGATCATCGTCGGGGTGGATCGACGCTGACAGTGCTGGGGTCGCTGGGTTCAACGCGACGTGGGTACCGCACGGTGGACATCAATCCCTACAATCGGCGAGGGGTTTATTTGCCGATTATCCGCAGCGGCCTGTCGTCATCGATGGACATGTATAACGTGTTTGATTTCCCAGATTCGGGATTGGTGACGGGCAGACGCAATTCGACGACAGTGCCCACTCAGGCTCTTTATTTGATGAACAGCGACTTCATGGTGAAAAATGCCAGATCCACGGCGAACGCTCTGTTGAAGGGTGATGAGATTGAAAATGATTCAGGGCGGATCGAGCGGGCTTTTCTGATGATGTTGGGCAGGGAGGTGACAAGGGGTGAGAAACGGGACTCGTTGGACTATATCTCGGCTTTTGAAAAGGAAATGAGTGGTCAGGGGAAATTGCCGCTTGCGGCGAGAGAGCAGGCTTGGGCCAGTTTTTGCCAGAGCCTGTTCGCCAGTAATGAGTTTTTGTTTTTGAACTGAGAATTTAATCAAAGGAGATTTTTATGAAAGAGTCATTTTCACGCAGAGATTTTTTGAACCGCAGTGCCTGTGGTTTTGGGTCACTGGCTTTATCCGCTTTGTTGGCAGAACAAGCCAAGGCAAGTGCGGGGGCTGGCAAGTTAGCCTCGAACCCGGCGCATCCATTGGCAGCACGCTTGCCACACTTTCCTGCGCGGGCGAAGCGGGTAATTTTCCTCTTCATGCGTGGTGGCCCGAGTCAGGTGGATACTTTTGACTACAAACCTGCATTGCAGCAGGCGGATGGCAAAACGAAACAATTGAAGGGTTTCGAACTGCAGCAGGCGATTCGAGAGAAGGTGCCCAATGTGCTGATGGGCTCGCCTTTCCAATTTGCTCAACATGGAAAGTCTGGCATGTGGATGAGCGAGTTGTTCCCGCACCTGGCTCGTCATGCGGATGACTTGTGTATGATCAAATCGATGCATACAGATGGGTTTGATCACGGCCAGGCGACGGTGCGTTTCCATACCGGAGTGGATACGGATGTGCGGCCGTCGATGGGGTCGTGGTTGGCTTATGGTTTGGGTACGGAGAATGAATCGTTGCCGGCTTTTGTGACGATTTGTCCGAGTATGTTTGGTGGGGCCAGAAATTATGGATCGGCTTTTTTGCCAGCGATCTACCAAGGCACCCCCATTGGGGGAGCGGATGCGTTGGCGGCTGGAGCGGAGATCAGCAATCTCAAGAATAAACACATGTCATCAAAATTGCAGCGCCAGCAGTTGGGGTTTATTCAGAAACTCAACCGTGATCACCAACGGCGCGCACCGGTGACTAATCAGCTTGAGGGTTTGATTCAGTCTTTTGAGTTGGCGTTTAAAATGCAAGCTGAAGCTCCTCTGGTGATGGATATCAAGAGTGAGTCACAGCGTACACTGGATATGTATGGCATAGGCAAGGAGTCGACGGATGATTTTGGGCGTCAGTGTTTGTTGGCGCGCCGATTTGCCGAATCCGGGGTGCGCTTTATCCAGACATCGCACGCTATGCACAAACAGAAGCCGGGTATTTTGGACTGGGATCAACATGAGGAGCTGGAGAAAAATCATCGCGAAAATGCGATGGGAGTGGATCAGCCGGTGGCGGCTTTGCTGACTGACTTGAAAGAGCGTGGCTTGTTGGATGAAACGCTGGTGGTGTGGGGAGGAGAGTTCGGTCGCACCCCGACGGTGCAGCCGGTGAAAGGAAAGGTGGGAACGGGACGTGATCACAATCCGCATGGGTTTACGGTGTGGATGGCGGGGGGCGGGGTTAAACCTGGTTATGTGTATGGGGCGACTGATGAGTTGGGGATTCGGGCGGAGAAAGACAAGATGCACATCCATGATTTGCACGCGACGATTTTGCATTTGATGGGACTCGATCATGAAAAGCTGACCTTCCGTCATGGGGGTCGGGATTTCCGCCTGACTGATATAGCGGGAAATGTGGCGTTTGATGTGATGGCTTAGGAGGGGGTTGAAAGCGCGGCACGCTTTTATTTTTATGAAAATTTGCTCTTATTATTTGATGGCGCTGTTTTTTCTGCTGCCTGCCTGGGGCAGGGCTGAGCCGAAACTTTTGGCTTATTGGAATTTTGACGAAATTGACCAAAGGCAGGTGAAGGATGTTTCTGGAAAGGGGCACCATGGACGTGTGTATGGAGAACCGGTGTTGGAGAAAGGTATTCGGGGGCAGGGTTTACGATTTCAGAGCAATGACGACTATGTTGATTTTGGTTCGCCGGTGATACCTGCCGGTGATTTTACCATCAGTGTGTGGATCAAATGTGATGATGTGGAAAAGCAATTTTTTCTGGGGCAATACCGCTATCAGGATCCCAATCGCCTCGATCTAGTGATCCGTAATGGACGGGTGTTGATTCAGATCGGGGACAAAATGGCCAGTGAAGCTTTGCTTAAAAAAAACCGTTGGTATCATGTGGTGTATGTTCGCAAAGGAAAAGTATTGCGCATCTACCTTGATGCCGTGTTGGTAAAAACAGGTGAGCTGGCAACTGCGGTACTGCAGGATGCTCCTCTGATTGCTGGTCGGATCAATGTGCCTAAACGCGACTCATTTCGTTTCACCGGAGTGATGGACGAGTTGAAGATCTTTGGGGGCGCGCTTACGGAGGAAGGGGTGAAAGCATTGCGCTCGAACTATTGATAGGAAGCTCATCAGGTGCTGCTTTTTCCCGCGGGAAGGGAGCAAACTAATATTCTGGAAATTTATAAAAATTATGATATTTATACACTACTACTGTAGAGTGTTAATATGTATCGAGTGTTGATAGCGGATTCCGATTCTGTGAGAGCCTGCCATTTGGAGGCGGACTTGCTGGATGTCGGCATTAAGGCGGTTTCTGTGGTAAATGGGGAAACGGCGGTCGCCTTTTGCCGGGAGTATGATTTGGATTTGATCCTGCTGGATCTTGGGATGAGCGATGCCAGGGATGCTATGAGATTGCTCAGGGAATGCGAGACGACGGCCTTGATTCCGATTGTGGGATTAGGGAATCTTGACGATGAAGCAGGGCGGGACGGCTTGTGCGGAATGGTGGACGGGAGTTTGCAGAGAATGGACTTGGCGCAGTCATTGCGCAATTGCATCGGCGGGGAAGCACCGGAGAAAGCGGAGGAGCAATCTGCCGATGGGGGGAAGCCTTTGTATGGAAACCCCAGGTATTGTTGAAGTTGAGTGAGCGGGTCGTGGAATTGGCTGGAGAATTAAAAGGTTCTGCCAGCGAGTTTGGACCGGATGGGCCTGAGATGTTTGATTTTGTGGGCAAATCTTCGGATCAGATGCATCAGCGTTTGCTTGAGATTGCTTTGCTTGATTCCGTAGAACAGGAGAGTCGTTTGCGTAATCGTGAAGTCAGGCATGATTTTCGTAATATCCTGGCTTCGGTCAGAGGGTTTACCGATTTGATTTTGATGGAAGAAGGCCTTCCGGAAAATTTGGTGGTAGGCTTGAAGGAGATTTGTGATTGCTCGAACCAGTTTGTTGAGTGGCTGGATGCTGAGAAGAAGGCGATGGTGGGGAATTAGGAATTAGGAATTAAGAATTAGGAATTAGGAATTAGGAATTTTGGTGGGGCGTGTGAAAGTGGATAGATATGGAGCTTGGTCATGGAATACAGCTGGGGTATTGCACGAATATTCACCGCGGGGAATCCTGGGAGGAAACTTTCGATGCGCTGAAAAATTATACCTTGCGGGTGAAGCGGGAGGTGTGTCCGGATAAACCTTATGGCATTGGCTTGCGATTGAGTGCCGACGCTGCACAGGAATTGCGGACGGGAGAGGGGGAGCTTGAACAGTTCCGCCAATGGCTGGAAGAAAACGGCTGTTACGTTTTTACTATTAACGGATTCCCCTTCGGCACCTTTCATGGCGAGCGGGTGAAGGAACAGGTTTATGTGCCGGATTGGGGACAGCAGGAACGGCTCGATTACACTTGTCTGCTGTTTGATTTATTGAGCGAACTTTTGCCTGATGGAATGAGCGGCAGTGTGAGTACCTTGCCGGGTTCGTTTAAGGAATTCATCACCGATGAGGAAAAACAAGCGGGTGAGATGATCGGGAATTTATTAAAGTGTCATCGACATATTCAAGCTTTGCGCGAAAAAACCGGACAGGATTTGCACTTGGGTTTGGAGCCGGAACCACTGGGTTATTTTGAGACGAGTGGGGAGACGGTAGGATTTTTTGAGCGGCTGCGGACTGCGGCGAAGGTGGCGGTTTTGGATGAGGCTGAGCTATTGCAAAATATTGGTGTGAATTACGACACTTGCCATCTGGCGGTTGAGTATGAGGAGGCGGGTGAAGCTTTGGCTCGATTGAAAGACGCAGGAATTCGGATCAGCAAGATTCATTTGAGCTCGGCTTTGTGTTTGCAACCGACTTTGGAAGCGCGCGAGCGATTGAAGGCTTTTGAAGAAGATGTTTATTTGCATCAGGTGGTGATTCGAGATGGGGAAGAGGTCACCCATAGGTTTAGGGATTTGCCTGATGCGCTTGCTTTTGCGGATGAAGAAGGGGCAGTGCTTGGTGATGAATGGCGGGTGCATTTCCATGTGCCGGTTCACGCTCAACCAGAGGCTTTGTTTGGGGATACACGCGATCATATTCTGGCGACGATGGATGTCTTGGCTGCGGATCCTGAGTTGTGTTCGCATTTTGAAATTGAGACATATACCTGGGCAGTGATGCCGGAGGCGATGCGTTCGGGTGATGTGGTGGATCAGATCGTTAAAGAGTATGATTGGTGTTTGGAGGAATTCGGGCGAGCGAAGTTGCGCTGATATGTTGAAAAACTTGCGGACCATTCTGGTGCTCGGGCGGATGTCGAATTTGCCGACGGTGTGGACCAATGTGATGGCGGGTTGGTTTCTGGCGGGTGGAACCTGGGTCGGCGAATTGTGGTGGGTGATGACGGGTGTGAGTTTGCTTTATGTTGGGGGGATGACTTTGAATGACGCCTTTGATGCGGAGTGGGATGCCAAGCATGCGGTGGATCGTCCGATTCCGGCCGGGGCGATTTCATGGCGGCGGGTGTGGCAATTGGCTTGGGGGCAGATGTTGAGTGGTATTTTAGTGCTTATTATTTTCACCGACGTTGTGTGGTATTTTAATTTGGCCTTAGTGCTAA
>JAADHD010000456.1 GCA_013152075.1 Verrucomicrobiota bacterium
CTCTCGGGATCAGGCTGACAGGCGCAAAGCGCCGACTCTATGGTAGCCTGCGGGCATCGCCCCAGGATAATGGGAGTAAAACCATCAAGCCCCAAAGGAGGCGGCGCTAATCCCAAGGCTTTAGGGCCGCCCTTTCAGGGCTGATGGGTCTATCGATATAATCCCAGCGCGTTGCACTGGGCTATCATAGAGCTACCCCTTTGGGGTGAAGAAAGTAGCTTTCTATCAGACACTTACAATAATTTGCCGCCGCATGATTAGAGCTTAACCTGATTCCGCGACCGCGCATACGCGGGACTGATTTGTATTACTTTTACGGGTTCGAATTTTCTTCCACTATCAGTGGAATCAGTGGCTAAAATGTTTTTTTGTCGTGTAGTGTGAGTTTCAATGAAGACCAGTGATTTTGAATATGACTTACCGGACGAATTAATAGCCGACCGTCCGCCTGAAGAGCGTGGGCAGTCGCGTATGATGATCGTTGATCGTGCGAAGGGTTCGATTGATCATGTGAACTTCGTGAATCTTTCAGAGTATTTGAAGGGTGGTGATCTACTGGTATTGAATGATACACGGGTCGTGCCGGCGCGGTATTTTTCCAATGATGGAAAGATCGAGTTGCTACGTCTGGAAAAATTGTCGCCGACGAAATGGGTCTGTATGGTGAAGCCGGGGAAGAGGATGAAGGTGGGCCGTGCGGTCGAAATTGGCGAAGCGACGGGGACAGTGGAGGTGATACTGGCAAGTGGCGACCGGGTGATTCAATTTGATCGGGAGGTGGATGAAGATAATTACGGTCATTTGGCCCTGCCGCATTACATGGGCAGGGGCGATGACTCGATGGACAAGGAGCGTTATCAGACGGTTTACAATCGTTTCGAAGGAGCGATTGCCGCGCCGACGGCCGGACTGCATTTCACGCCGGAGATTTTAGATCAATTTGAGCATGCTTTTGTGACTTTGCATGTGGGGGTGGGAACTTTCCAACCCGTGCGTGTAGATGAGGTGGAGGAGCACGTGATGCATTCGGAAAATTTTGTTTTGGGGGACGACGCGGTGAAAAAAATCGCGCAAGCGAAACGAGTGGTATCCATTGGCACAACCGTATCCCGAGTGTTGGAGCACTGTGGCGGGGATGGTGATTTGGTGTCGCAACAGGGGGAGACCGATATATTTATTTATCCGCCTTATCAGTTTAAAGTGGTTGATGTGATGTTGACTAATTTTCATTTACCCGGCTCGACGCTGTTGATGATGGTGGCTGCGTTTGCCGGCAAGGACTTGATGGACGAAGCTTATGCGCGAGCGATCGAAGAACGTTATCGTTTTTATTCTTACGGAGACTGCATGTTGATTTTGTGAAACGAGCTGTCGTTACGTTTTTTTTGAATAGTTACGTGAAAATTTTTTCGATATTTGGACTGGGGACGATTGTTGTTGATCACCAGGTAGTGCTGGAGAAGCTACCTAAGGATGATCATAAGGGAGAAGTCCTCGACGACCGTTACCAGGTAGGAGGGCCCGTGCCGACGGCGTTGTGTCTGCTGCGAAAATTCGGGATGGAATCGACTTTTCAGGGCAAGTGGGCGGATGATCAGTATGGCAGAATGATCGAGGAGGATTTACGGGGGCAGGGCGTTGCTTTTGAAGCGCCGCTGTGTCACAACGATTCGCGTACCGGGTTTGCTCATGTCTGGTTGGAGCAGAAAACGGGCAAGCGCACGATTGCCGGTTATCGTGGCAGTCATGAGATTGGGGCCGATGAAATTGATGAGAAAATCGTCGCCGGGCATGACTGTTTGCATTCGGATGGATGGTCAGGCGAAGCGGCGATCAGAGCGATGCGGATTATGCGGGAAACTGGTGGGAGGGTGTTCATGGATCTGGGATCACCGAAGACTGATGTCGAAAAATTGTTGCGCGAGGTTGATAGCTTGAACTGTCCGGAGAGTTTGATCCCGCGATTGTTTGAGACGGATGATCTGGAAGCTGGAGCGGAACGACTACTGGAGATGGGGCCACAGGAAGTGACGATTACGCGTGGTTCCGAAGGCGTGTGTTATTTTTCCAAGAGTGAACGTGTAGAGCAGGCGGCATACGGCGTGGAGGCCGTTGACACCAATGGGGCCGGAGATGTGTTTGCTGGAGCGATGATTTTTGCCACGATGCAGGATTGGCCGCTTGTTAAAAG
The DNA here is from genome assembly GCA_013152075.1 of Verrucomicrobiota bacterium. Taxonomy (GTDB): domain Bacteria; phylum Verrucomicrobiota; class Verrucomicrobiia; order Verrucomicrobiales; family DEV007; genus JAADHD01. The sequence goes on from JAADHD010000456.1 coordinate 2,192, forward strand.
ATTGCAATTTGCCTGCGCGGCGGCGGCTTTGAAATGCGCAAAGAGAGGGAATCGTGAGGCTTTACCGGATTTGGGGGAGGTTGGGGAGAGGACGGATTGAACCACGAAAAACACAAAAAGCACGAAATAGGAGAATGAAGATAAATGCCTGATAGCTGTGTTGCGGAGGTAGGGACGACCGGCTCGGTCGTCCGAGGAATTTGGGAAAAGTGTAAATAAATGGGGGCTTGAGCCGATTAGGGGGCTTATTCGGCTCATAAAATATTTGAATAGCGGGACGCGGAAGGGAAGCCCTTTTCTGCGGTGAATAGGCGGCTTAATCGCCGCATATAATACGGATAATAATTGGCAATCAGGCGATTATCAGTTATATTCGTCGCAGATAATGCAGTGTTTATGGCTTATATTCATGAGTTGACTAGATGGCCCGAATTTACGTGGAGCACGCAGTCCTTGGCAAAGGCTCTGGTTGCGGTGCGCTACAAGCAGGGCAAGCACCTTGGCAAGATGGAGTCCCTGGGATTTGATCTGCGAACCGAGGCGAGCCTCACTGCCTTGACCACTGAGGTTGTGAAATCATCGGCAATCGAAGGAGAAGACCCCGACAAAAACGAGGTTCGCTCGTCGATTGCGTGCAGACTTGGCTTGGATGTTGCGGGTCTTCCTAAGCCCAGCCGGGAAGTGGAAGGCATCGTGGAGATGGTGCTGGACGCAACACAGAATTTCGAAGCGCCTCTGACTGCCGAACGACTCTACGGATGGCATGCGGCATTGTTCCCAACGGGGAGAAGAGGCATGCATCGGATCACCGTAGGTGCATGGCGTACAGATGAAACAGGGCCGATGCAGGTTGTCTCTGGTTCCATGGGCAGGGAACGCGTGCATTTCCAGGCACCGGATGCAGACTGCCTCGATGGTGAAGTTGAAAAGTTTCTCGACTGGTTCAACCGGTGCTCCGACATCGACCCGGTCATGCAGGCCGCCGTGGCGCATCTTTGGTTCGTGACCATCCATCCCTTCGATGACGGAAATGGTCGGATCGCTCGGGCGATTACTGACATGGCGCTGTCGCGGGCGGACCAATCGAAGGATCGATTCTACAGTATGTCCTCGGGCATCGAGGCCGAACGGAAAGAGTATTACATTCAGCTCGAATCCGCCCAGCGTGGATCGCTAGACATTACTTCTTGGCTGGCCTGGTTTCTCGCTTGCCTTGACCGCGCCATCGATGCGTCGGACACGATGCTGGCTGGCGTGCTTCACAAGGCCCGGCTCTGGCAACGGATCAACACGAGACCCGTCAACGAACGCCAGCGCATGGTCATCAACCGTATGCTTGAACAGGGCTGGCAGGGGTATTTGAGCACTTCCAAATATGCTAAGCTCGCCAAGTGCTCCCCCGACACGGCACTACGCGACATCAAGGAGTTGCTGGAGCGAGGCATTCTAGTTAAGAACGAGAGAGGCGGAAGAAGCACCAGCTACCGACTGGTCGATTGTTAAGAATGTGTTTTTTACACTTTCGTCCTTTCCTTTGATCAGATCTTGGGAGAGGCCAGGGAAAAGGTGGAGTGATCCACGAAAAACAAAAGGGGAACGAAATAGGAGAATGAAGATAAATGCCTAATAGCTGTGGTGCGATGGTAGGGATGACCGGCTCGGTCGTCCGAGGAATTGTCGTTATAGTTTGCGTGAAAATTGTAACAAGCTTAGCTGACGAGAGCACGCATTTTAGCTAGAGATCACTCACACCAGAATACCATCCACCGGCTTGCCTTTTTCCATTTCCACCAAGGATATAGGCAGGGCGTTTTGCTTGTAGGTGAGTTTGTTTTGGTCGAGGCCGAATTGTTTCAGGATGGTGGCATGGAAATCATGCTGGGTGACGGGTTGGTCGACGGCGACGTGACCGAATTCATCGGTGCCACCGTGTACATGTCCGCCCTTGATTCCGCCGCCGGCCATCCAGATGGAGAATCCTTCGGTATTGTGGTCACGGCCGGGGGGCTTGCCGGGGCCACGGTATTGAATCACTGGCAGGCGTCCCATTTCACCGCCCCATTGCACGATGGTGGAGTCGAGCATGCCGCGTGATTTGAGATCCTTGACCAGTGCCGCACAGGGTTGGTCGACACGTGCTGTGCGGACTTTGATGTTGGCGGTGATGTTTTCGTGCATGTCCCAGACGTAGTTCCAGATCTGGACAAAACGCACACCGCGTTCTACCAACCGGCGGGCGATGATGCAGGCTTCGGCGAGCTGCTTGGTGTTTTTGTCCTCCAGGCCGTAAAGTTTGCGCGTGGCGGCCGTTTCCTTACT
>JAADHD010000147.1 GCA_013152075.1 Verrucomicrobiota bacterium
CCCGATGTAAAGGCCGCCGTTCAGGGTGAGGAGTTTGCAATCGGTTTCGTCCTCGAGTTCATGCCACAGCTTATAGGAGCGTTTCAACAGCGGGACATAGTCGGAGTGTTCATAGTAGGATTGCCGGATCATACGACTTAGCCCATGGTGCGCTCCCCGGTTGTGAGGAATGTCAAACTGCTCCAATCCGAGTACCGATACGTTTCGTTTGGCCAAATGGCTACAGGTTGCGGCCCCCATGGAGCCAACTCCGATGACAATGACGTCGTAGTGTGTCTTCATATGACTGAGATTAGTAAGAATTAAGCGTAGGATGCAGGACTCGAAATCTGTCAATTCGAACGTTGAGAGGGGGGGCGAGACAGCTTGCCAAGCAAGCTATCCTACAGGCTCAATCAATTATCGAGTACGGTGAATTTTGTTTCTGGGACGCGTCCGAATTTTTCGGTGTTCGGGTGCTTTATTCCAGGGTAACGCTTTAGAATGATTGCCCAGCAGGAATCTGGTGTGCTGGGTGCTGGCCGATGAGAGTGATCATCACAAAGAACCAGATCCTGGGTTTTGATTCCATAGAGTCCACCCTGCATCAAGCAGTAACAACCGTGCCTTTCATCAGGCACGCCAAACAGGCCGTGACAGATCTCGTGAGCGAGAATTCGCACATAACACCGCCCTCCGCTGATCACCTGCCAATTGGGGCGTCCTGAGTTTTTGCATAAAGCGCCACCTCCCTTCATGACGGGGATATTTAACTGCCCTTTGGGGATGACTATCCTATGAATAGACGAGTCGGGGCTGCCCTGGGTTTTGTCCTGGATATGGATATCCTTGATATATATTTGTCCTTCGGTGATCTGCCAGATGAACCAGTTCAAGCGTCGCAGACGCCACTGGTATTCTGAGAGAAAATCAGCATCAGCGTCATCTTCAATGGTGATGTTCAGCGACAGTGCACGGTTGTCGATTTCGAGAGCGCGAATCCAGTCAGGATTGATTTCACCAGCGCGCGCCCAGCGGTCGCCGCTGTTTTCTCTCGAGAACCCTGTCGATTTACGGGTTGCGACGTGGTCAGGATCGATGCGTAGCGCCAGGATCCATTGCTCCCACGCTTCGTCTTCGAGACCATTGGACCAAGCCCATTGGCCGAGTTGATAGTGGCTGTCGGCAGAGTTATTTACTGTTGCTGCTTGTTTGAGGTAAACCTGGTAATTGCTGAACCATTGTTTAGCAGGCATGGGTTTCAGCACATGCTGTGCTTGTGCCGACAGCATCAATAACGCGGAGAGCAGTGGGAGAAACAGAAAGGTTTTCATGAGCCTGAACCTCGGAATCGCTTTCGGAATCGGTGCCGCAATCGATTCCTTAAGCGTTTGATCTAGTTTTGACTATCGGATTTGCTAGCGATTCCGATTGGGAGGATTAGGCTATTTGATTACTTTCATGATTCCTCGCATCAGCATGTAATGGCCGGGAAAGGTGCAGACAAATTCGTATTCACCCGGTTTGTCGGGAGCATTGAATTCCAATACGGCGCTTTGCCCGTTGTCCAGCATCTTGGTGGCCCAGAGGATTTTAGGAGAGTCGGGGTGAAAGCCTTTGGTGAATCCTTCCGCTCCCATGGCCAGAGCAGCCAGCGCAACTTCCTCGGCGCTATTGGGCAAGGTGATCATGAGGTTGTGAGGCATGAAATCAGGGTTGGTGAATGTTAGTTTGATTTTCTTGCCGGATTTCACGGTGAATTCTTTCACGTCATAGCGCATCTTTTCGACGATGGTGTTTATCTGCACCACGGTGAGTTCATCGCTGTCAGAGATTACTCCTTTGGGAAGGTTGGTCTCAATGTGGGTTTCGAATTTCTCTCTCGAGGAGTTGGAGAAATCCACGTTGTACCATAAATGTTGCACGGTATTTGCAGCGATTCGGGCATGGGGTTCAGGAGAAGTTAGAACTTGTCCCAGAAGTTTGGAATTGCGCACGTTGTGTTGCTGGTGCAACCACAGCGCTTCCAATAGATGGTGAGCATCTGCTTTCTTTTTCGGATCGAATTTTTTCATCCATTGCTGACAAGCGGCAATCACTTCTTTAGTAGGTCGTGCACTTAGCTCGACTCGTGTGCGGTGTCGAACTCCATCGGTCGGATGTTCAAGATTTACCATGAGCTCCGGCAATGAAGCTCCATCGATTTTGACTGCTTTTTGAAGTGGCTTGTTTTCATTTACGACTCGGTAAATGCGTCCGTGTTTGTGGTCACGGTTGGGGTCGCGGATATTATGCTGCATATGTCCGATGATGACATTTTGCCAGTCAGAAACATAAAGAGCGCCATCTTCGCCGAAGACGGCATCAGTGGGGCGAAAGTTTTTGTCCTCGCTGATTAGAAAGCCGATGTTTTCTGTTTCTTTGCTTTCTCCCGTCTTGGGGTCGGTGGACTTGGTGATTAATTTTCTACCTGAGGGAACGCCCCAGACTTCTCCCTGTTTTGTTTTCCAGGTAACTGTTTTCTTTTGATCTCCTTTACCTTTTGTTTCGCTACGATCAACGCCGCCATCTCTGTTGAGCTTGTATTGCTTGATTCCCAGATACCCTATGGTGTTGCAGATCAGGAAATCACCCTGCATTTCGTCGGGGAAGTTTTGGCTGGATACAATTTCATCGGCGGAGACAGGGCGGACTTCTTTGTTCAGGAGAGGGAACATTTTAAATTTGTTGCCTTCTGGTCTGACTTGATAGGCGCGGCCACCGGTGCCATCATTGGCGTAATGGTAGCCCCAGTAATCGAAGGAGGTGCCGTGCGGATTGGGGCTGTTGCCGGCATGGTGAGTGATGGTGTATTGGCGTGGATCAAAGCGATACATTGCCGATGAGCCGGTGCTGAGCGATGGGCCCCAGGGATGCTCAATATTGTTGTGCATAAAAATCCCACTTTGCCAGTAAATGGCTCCGTCAGGCCCCATGATGAAGTTGTTGGCGGTGTGATGGGTGTCGGATGATCCTATGCCGTTGAGGTAGCGGATTTCGACATCGGCGATGTCGTCTCCATCGGTGTCTTTCAGGAACAGGATGTCCGGTTGGCGGGTTACCAGGATTCCGCCATTCCAGAACTCAAAACCGAGCGGGTTGTGAACTTTGGCAAAAGTGATGACTTTGTCGGCCACACCGTCATGGTTTTCGTCGGAAAGAATCAGAATGCGGTCATCCATTTTTTTCATTGGCTCCCATTTTGGATAGGTGGTCCAGGCAGCGACCCACAGGCGACCTTTGCCATCGACCTGCATTTGCACTGGATTGACCAGTTCAGGGAACATTTTTTCATCAGCAAAAAGGTTCACTTTGAAATTTTTTGGAACCTTCAGCTTTGCTAGGCCTTCTTCGCCAGTGAGGTATTTCAGGGTGCCTTCTTTCATGGCGTTGGAGCTTTTGCTGCCGCCTCCAATATTTGAGATCACTTTTACAGGCTTGGGAACATTGCTGTCCACAACGGTAATATCGCTGCCTCGTGCGAGGGCATGAACACGGACGTCCCGGTTTGAAGTCATGACGTCGAGCATAGTGAGTTCGTGCATCAGCACAGTGCCGTTGCTTTGATCATTGAAAAATTTCAAAGTCGATCGGCTACCCCAAACGTCGTTGCCGTCAGTGGCGCGAAAACGATTGAACCAGTGCCAGTTCTTATCAATCACCGCTTGCCGAAGCGGTTCAAGTTGGTCAGTGGCCGCTGCCATTTTTCCAGTGAGCTGTTTGACTATGACTTCGGCGATTTGCCGGTCACCTTCCTCGCTGAGGTGAATTCCGTTGATCGTGAGCGGCTGTTTTGCTGTGTCATATAATTTTTTTGAAGTGGAAAACAGGTCTACGAATTCAGTTTTACTGCTTTCGGCAACATCTTTGATGGCCGTTGCATATTTGGTCAGACGTGCATTGTTTGCCTTGCCGTCGGGCAGGTTGGGATCGTTGAGGTTTTCATGGGCAATCGGGGTAAATAGAACGATGCGTGGTTCCGACTTGCCGTTGGGTTTGAGGGCACGGTATTTGTTAACCATTTCGCCCAAATCTTTTTTGAAATTATCGAGCCCCTTGTCTCCGGCGAAAGATTCATTATAACCAAAAAAGACCAGGAGAACGTCTGCTTTGCTATGTGTCAGATAGTCGTCTACCGGCATGAAACCTTTACTGCGAGGTCTTACGCTGACGGTGTCTCCCGAAAGAGCTTGATTGCGAAAGGTAAGTTGAAGGTCAGGGTATTCGTTCTGTAACAGAGATTCCAGCCAGCCATCGTGTTGGAAGCGATCAGCTAAAGTGTTCCCGATGAGAACGATATGATCATCTTTTTTGAACTTAAATTCGGCCTGGCTGGCAAAGACGAATGAGAATAGTGAGCATAAAACAAGTCCAATTTTTGAAATTGCAGACAAAGGGTTGTGAATGAGGGTTTTCATAAGAGATGACTAGATATTGTCTTGGGTATTCTGTCAAACTATGACACATGAAGGTTTTATTGTTACAGGCTTACGCGAGTTTGCAGGCACGCAATAACGTCGCTGAGATTTGGGGGTAGGGGATGCCCTGCGGCCGTACCGTCAGGGCTTTCATCCATGAGTGAAATTGATGATTTACCGCAAGCTGCCGCTTTGAACTTGTGCTTTCAGTATTTTCGCTCTACGACGGGCTTCCAGGAAAATGTCAGGGCCATATTTTTCTTGGATAGCCCCCGCCATCAAGGCATTGTATTCTTTTGCGTATCGTAGCGTATTGGGAGGGAGCATGACCTCGGATATAACTTCGATTTTTATGCCCAGCTCTTCTGTAAGAAGTTTGTTGTAATAGGGAGTGAGAGGGCCGGGGATGCCGTATTGTTTAAGTATGAAACGGCCATGGCGGCGGTCTTTCTGAAAATCAGCCATTGCATCACCAGGTTTCTTTTTAAACCTGGTGCTGCGTTCTTTGGGCTTTGTGTAGGTGTTCGACGAGTTCTCTGATAATGAGGCTTTGCTGGGTGGGCCTGATGTCACAGTGGATTTGCATGAGTTCACGGTGACCAGCAATAAGGTTGAAACTAGCGCGATACTCAAATGTCTTGAGAATAAGGTAAGGAAAATTTTCATGCAGAGGGACGAATTGTAACAGGATAATTACTCAAAAGATACTAAATTGAGGTAAGGACTCAAAATGATAGAGGGTGGGGTTTTTCTGAAAAAACTCGATTCAGCTGTCCAAAAAGACTCTTGCAGGCTTTATATTAACAGAGAGGCAATAGAATCGCCTTTTTGATCATGCATAATTCTCAGGACACTGAAGCTTTTATCCGCCTGCTCTCTGAGCATGAGCGTGGTTTGTACTTGTATGTAATGACGATGACGCCATTGGCATCTGATGCTGATGATATCCTCCAGGAAGCCAAGGTGGTGATGTGGAGGCATTTCGGTGATTTCAAGCAAGGAACGAATTTTGGAGCATGGGCGCGCAAGGTAGTTTTTTACCAAGTGCTGGCCTATCGCAAACGCAAACAACGCGACCGGCTTTGCTTTAGCGATAAGTTTGTGGATTTGGTGGCGGAAGAGTTGGAGGCAGAAGAAGAGCATTTGGAATCACGTTACAAAACGTTGGCGTCGTGTGTGGCTAAGCTAAATCCGGAACATCAGCGCATAGTGGGTTTGAGATATGAAGGTGGGGAATCCATCGAGTCGATTGCAGAGGCGGTAGGGAGGACAAGTGGTGCTGTTTATAGAGTGTTGAGTCGTATTCGAAGGTCTTTGCATTCCTGTGTGAATGATCAATTGGAAAAAAATCTGGCAGAGGGAGGTGTGGCATGAAGAATGCAAAAGAAGAACGAGCTATTGAAAACGAGCTTTTTGAACTGTGCGAAAAAACGCTGAATGATGAGTTGAGTATAGGAGATCTGGAACGGTTGGAGGCGCTCGTTGTGGAGCATTGTTGGGCGAGGAAGCTTTATGTGGAGTATATGCATCAGCACGCTGGCCTGTACTGGCAACATACCAACGATAGCGAAGCTTTTTCCCTCGCTTCTTTGGTATCAGAAATTTCTGATGAAGATTTATCCGAATCGACCAACTTGTCGGCGTCAGAGTCTGGCCGATCTAAAAACAGGGTGATCTCTGGTCCATGGCGATGGAGAAAATTGGCGGCGGCGGCGGCGGTGCTGGCAGGGGGAGTGATCCTGGGGCTGAGCGTGTCACGGAGAGATTCTGATGCCCCAATTGTCGCTACCCTGATCAAAGCAAGTAATTGCTCGTGGCGAAGTGGAGCATTGCCTACAGAAGAAGGGGCTGAGTTGAGGGCGGGCAGGCTTCGTCTGCAAGAGGGCTTGGCGCGGCTGAAATTTGTCTCTGGAGCAGAGGTAACCCTTGAGGCGCCGGTTGATATTGATTTGATTTCTCCAATGTTGTGCCGCTTGTATCGAGGCACTGTGGTCGCCAAAGTTCCTGAGCAGGCTATTGGTTTTACCATCGAAACGGATACGGCGAAGCTGGTGGATTTGGGCACTGAGTTTGGAGTGCATGTTGGGGGAGAGGGGACGAATATTCTGGTTTTTGACGGGATGGTTGATGTGGAGCAAAGAGCCAGCGGGAAAGTGCAACGTCTGACCACAGGCAACGGATCGAAGGTGAGTAAGGACGCATTTGAAACAACAGAATCGGCTTCGTTGGAATTGGTCTCCGGTGCATCAATGGTGGCAAGGCAAAGGAAGTTGGCCACCGGAAAGGCTATTGTGATAACGACGGCCAAGGGGCGAGGGGGTGATGCCTATATTCAGGCGACTGATTCTGACATGC
>JAADHD010000303.1 GCA_013152075.1 Verrucomicrobiota bacterium
GGGCATGAAGTGATATTAGTATCCGGCCCAGTTGCTCTCGACACCCCCGGGGGAGCCCAAACAATAAATGTAATCAGTGCGGATGAAATGTTCACTGCTGTCGAAAGTCAAATCCTCGGAGATGTAGATGCGGCTATCTTTTGCGCCGCAGTTGCCGATTACCGCCCGGTGAATGCCGTCGATCAAAAGATCAAAAAGGGCGAAGCTAATCAAATGGCTCTGACCCTCGAAAAAACCGCAGACATTCTTGGTAGCGCTCGAAACAAAATGGGATACGAAGGTTTGCTCGTCGGCTTCGCCGCCGAAACTCACGAGCTGGAAAAACACGCGCGCGCCAAACTCACTTCCAAAAAATGCGACTTGCTGGTGGCGAATCAGGTCGGTAATCCGGAGACCGGCTTTGATTCCGATAACAACGAATTGCAGCTATTTTATTCCGACGGACACACCGAAACTCTGGAGCGACAATCAAAAATTGCCCTCGGCGAGAAACTAATCGAAATCATCGAGAAGCTGGGCGAAGCTGGCGCATGAGCCAACATCTGGATATTGCCATCGTAGCCGCTAAGAAAGCCGGCGAACTGTTACGGGAAAACTACGAAACCGAGCTGGTCGTGGATGCCATGCACGATCATGACATCAAACTCAATCTCGACGTCCAGAGCCAGGACTTGATCACTGACATTCTACTCACCGAATGCCCCGATCACGCTCTTTATGGAGAGGAAGGCATGGCAGGGAACGCCGACAGCGATTGGCAATGGGTGGTGGATCCGATCGACGGAACGGTGAATTATTTCTATGGCATTCCCCACTTCTGTGTATCTATTGCTCTGCGCCACAAAGAAAAAATCGTCCTGGGTGTAATCTACGATCCGATGGCAGACGAATTGTGGTCAGTCGAAAAAGACGGACGCCCGACTTTAAACGGCAGGGAAATCCAGACCAGTTCACGTGATCAGCTGAAAGACACGGTGATGACCATCGGCTTTTCCAAAACCAAGGAATCCATGGACGTCGGTATGGAGCGTTATAAAAATATCGCCTATAAAGTTCGTAAAACCCGCATGCTTGGCAGCGCTGCCCTGGCGCTCGCCTACATTTCCTGTGGTCGCCTCGACGCCTATATCGAGGAATCAATTAGCCTGTGGGATGTGGCCGCCGGCATCCTGTTGGTAGAGAACGCAGGAGGCAAAGTCGAACTGACTCCGCTCTCGTCAGGTTCCGAGCAGTACGCTATCGTCTCGACGAATGGCAAAATTTCCTTCGACTGAGAAAGAACCACGGATTGCACGGATGTTCACGGATAAGAAAGATCAGAAATAACATTTATTTTGTAATCAAATGCAACGCAGTGGAATAGGATACGACGTGCACCGTTTTGCAGAGGGACGACCTCTCATTCTTGGCGGTGTAGAGATACCCCACGACAAAGGACTCGATGGACATTCCGATGCCGATGTTTTGTCACATGCGATTGCTGATGCCATACTCGGCGCATTGGCACTGAAAGATATCGGATTTTATTTCCCACCCAGTGATGCCAGTATTGAGGGTATCTCCAGCCTTAAAATACTGGAAAAAGTTCGCACACTGGTCGACGAAAAATCTGCTACGATCAACAATATCGACAGCACCTTGATCACCGAACAGCCAAAAATACTGCCCCACGTAGAGGCGATGAAAATCAGTCTGGCCGCGGCGCTCGGAATTGATCCCGACCAGGTCGGAGTCAAGGCCACCACCAACGAACTGATGGGTTGCATCGGCCGCGGAGAAGGCATCGCGGCCATGGCCGTGGCGAGTGTTGAGATTCTGGATTGAGTCGACTGCTACTAAGGAGCCGCATCCCCCCATCCATTCAACATGGCCACCACGCTGACGGTATTAAATCCTGCGTGAATACCTATCGGCACCCACAAGCTGCCGCTCAATTCATAACTCAGGGTCAATAAGACTGCCAGAATCCAGAGCGGCAACAAGGCGGGCAGGTTCATATGCACCACAGCAAACAAAGCCCCTGCAACCACCACGGCGAAAAGTGGATTAGTGAACTTTTTCAACACTCCGTAGATGTATCCCCGGAACACCAGTTCCTCAACCACAGGAGCAGCAATGCACGCGCTCACAATCAAGCCTATCTTCAAGCCCAACCCTTCGGCATTTTTCATCGAATCAACCACCTCTTGTTCCTTCATTTCGCCAAAAACCGGTTCCAGCCACTCGCTTCTCACCCATGCGCTTGAGTATAACATCACAGGAACTAACAATAGCAATCCAAGCACCACCCACAGCATACACTTTGAAAAAGTAATCCGCTTCAAACCAAAAACCTCGAGGGGATCGCGACCGCCCACCCATTGCACCGTTACTAGCACAATCATCACCAGAAAGAGGTTCATTACCAATCCTGCCACAATGAGCTCTATTGACATGGTCAGCTCTGTTTGCTGCTGCGCCCCAAATAAAACCAGACGATAATAAAACGCCACCAATAAAAGCACAGCCGCCAGATCGACTCCACCAAATAAATGAGTCCGGACCTTACCAAAACCAGCTTGCTGACCTGTCACCGCCTGCAAGCCCATTGATCTGATCGACGCAGCAATGAGCAAGCCCATAGCCATCGTCAACAAGGTCAAATGCTCGAAGTCGAGCAATATTCCGTAAATCACTTTTTCCATGATCACCGAATCGGCTTAACCTCACTTTCCCACTGAATCAGTTTTTTTATCAGAACTGCCGCCGCCGCTTTTCCCGCCGCTGAGTTCAAACGATTGTCCTTTTCCTCCGGGTCTTCAGCAAGGTCAAACAGCCATTCTTGCGTTTTGCCGTCTTCGGTTTTTTTTACATATTTCAAATCACAGCTGCGGACGGCCCACCAGGTGCGGTCTCCACGTCGGGCCCGCCAGAATAGTGTTCTCAAATCATCATCCTTGCCCTGGATCACGTGATTGATAATATCGACCCCATCCGACTCCATCCCCTCCGGCGGCGTGCCTCCGGCGATCGTCATGAAAGATCGGGTCAGCCCCATGAGGGTCCCGATTTGTTTCGATACCAACCCCGGCTTGATTTTTCCCGGCCATCTAGCCATGCAGGGCACGCGGATCCCCCCTTCGAACAAGGTGCCTTTGAAATCCCGCCATGGGGTATTCAATCCGGGTTTCATCGCCCCATGATCCGAAGCAAAAACAACAAGCGTATTCGCCGCCTGTTGGTTCTCATCCAACGTTTTTAACAAACGTCCAACCTGTTCATCGAGGTCCTCCAGCATTTGCACATACGTCGCCCGGCTGCCCTGCACCCACTCTTCCTTGCTCGGCAGTTTTGTCGGTCCGTCGGGAGATTGCCACGGAAAATGTGGCGCGGCGTGTGGCACATAAAGAAAAAAGGGTTCGTCGGGTTTGGCTTTTTGCCGATTGAGAAAATCAATCGCATCATCGGTGATCAAATGCGTAGTGAATCCCTCACGCTTGATCGGTTTGCGACCACTGTAATACACCGGCAAATCCGACAGTTCGACATGATGAAAATAATCAACATTGCCCCCGAGGAAGCCGACAAATTCGTCAAAACCCTGATCGAGCGGATTAAATTTCGCCTCATAACCCATGTGCCACTTCCCAAACACGGCATTGCGATAGCCCGCTTTTTTTAGCGTGGGGGCCAGAACCGCCAGATCCTTCGGCAAACCCAGGTCATGCTTGTCCGCCAGGCGAATTGCATCATCGTAACGTCCCACATTACCAGTGCCTATCGCGCACTCCAAACCGCCAACCCGCTGTGGATACCGGCCAGTCAGAAAAGCTGTTCTCGATGGCGAACACTCCGGGCCATTCGCATAGAAGTTGGTAAACTTAACTCCCTCGGCAGCCAGTTTATCGATATTGGGAGTCTTGGCATCAGGCGCCCCGTAACTGGACAAGTCAGCATAACCCATATCATCTGCCAATATGAATACGATATTTGGTTTCGACTGTGCCGATAAATGCGTCATGCAAAGACCCGTTAAGATCAGGGCGACTTTTTTGAGAATGTTCATGGGTCTGTGATGATGAATAAATTTACCCTGGACGCAAGGTTTTACTTTGCCGCCCGAGCGGCCTGTTCACAGGATTTAATGTCCAGCTTCCCGGACGCAAGATGTGGAATTTCATCAAGGACCACAAGGATCTTGGGAATCCATAGTGCCGGCACACCTTTCTCAAGCAAACGCCTACGCATATCAGCCTGATCGAGATCTGCTTCCGTAGTCAATAGAATCAGGGCCTCCCCTTTGGCTTCATCTGGAACACCTACAACAGTGATCTTGCGATCATCTTCAGGATCGTATTCCATTGCCAGATTAATCGAATCTTCCACTGTTTCGTGCGGCACCATTTCACCACCGATTTTAGAAAATCTCGACAAGCGGCCTTCGATATAAAGAAAGCCGTCCTCATCCATCCTGCCCAAATCACCGGTGCGAAACCACCCCTTGATCAATACCTCGGCCGTTTT